>WJKA01000112.1 GCA_014729375.1 Chitinivibrionales bacterium | reverse complement strand
GCATATGACTGTTCTCCGGTAAGTAAATGTATCAGAGCTTGGGACGTCGCCAGATATGATCGTGCATAATTCCAATTGCCTGCAGTTGCGCCGAATTCATTGATATCATTCTGATCTACTTTTGCTTTAAGCAAATCAAAAGCCTGTTTCTGCGATGAACCGGATACTGAAATGGCCGTTTTAATTTGATCGAGTCGTGATCCGGTCGCAAAAAGCCGCGGGTGGACCTCCTGTGCAGCCACACTGCCGCAAAAAATCGACATAAGCATACTACCGCCGACAAAAACAGAATGAAAACGAAACCGGCACTTATAATCCATACCAAACCTCCCGTATTGTTCTATTTGCAACCATTTGCTCTGTTTAAAAAAATTCCCATTGAAATATCTGTAATCATTCACCGGCAAATAACATCACTTTTTCACCGGCGCCCTTTAGCGGAACCATCAGATACACACCGGCCGCATTGGTGCGCGTACACTTCGCGTTCTGCAGAGTACCGATACATCGTCCCCGCAGATCGATCAGGTACGCCTGCTTTTCATGGCGTCCACGGAGAAGCACAGCGTGAGGAGCGTCCACCGAAACTGCGTCTCCTGCAAGGTTCACCGGTCCGACAGCAATTGATGCGCCCGCATCATTATTATCGCAATTGACCGCTACAACTCGGTACCTGAGCAGCTTTTCTGCCGGCGCCAGGTAGTCGTGCCATTCCTGCGTATTATGTTCAGAACCCGCGCTTTTTCTCGGACGAAACGCAATGGCGGTCCAGTCGCCGTTGTCAATTGTCCGGTCGATCCTGAATCCCGCCTCGTTATTTGATTGGTCCTTCCAGCGTATCACTACATGATCGTTTTCCGCGGTTGCGGAAACCAGCGCCGGCGCGTTCGGTGTGCCCGAGGGGCATGATGTGATCACATCCGTTCCGGTGGCGCGCGTGCCGCCGCCGGCCTGGTTGTCAACGTACGCGGCGTCGATATTGGCCCCTGCCTTGGTGCTGCCCACCCAGCCGGGCAATGTGTTCCAGGCGATCAGGCTGCCGTACTGCTGTACATCGTAGCCGCCGAAATAGCCGCCTTCTCCGGCGCCCCGTACATGCGTGTTGCCGGTCACCGCCCAGGAGTACCACTGCGTGCCGCCATGTGATTGACAGAGGATTCCCTCGCCGTCATTGCCCGGATTCGAGCCGGTATTGTTGAGCCAGTTATTGTCGATCCACAGTGCGCGGCCCCCGAGATCAAATCCGCGGGAAAGATTGTCGGATTTCGATCCGCTGCCGCCGGCCTCGCTCTCCAGATACCCGTCAAGCGTCAATTCCCAGCCGACGCCGATGCCGTATACATCCGCGGCCTCCTGCAGATACGCCCGTTCGTTGCGGTTGTTCCTGATAACCGTCCATTCTCCGGCCACATTGAAACCCTTGTGGCCGTGATTGAATACGAAGTTGTCGATGACCGCCACACCGGGCTCAAAATAGCCTTGTGTCATCTCAGCAAGCAGGCCCTCCCGCACCATTCCCAGCAGATCTTTGTTCACATCGATACCGCAGTTCTTGCCATAATCGAAAAGCAGTTTTTTCGTGCTGCCGGAAGAGGTGGCCTGTTGATAGAAGAAGTTCCTGCTGCTGCGGGGAATGGCGTTATTGGCTATGAAAATGCGGGAACCGTAGACGCCGATACGCGGCCCGAATTTTGCCGTATAGAAACCATCCGTTCCGAAACCTTCGTCCACGCAGTTGTTAAGCACTGCGGCGTCTTTCAGAAGGCATCCAAACACCAGCCGGCCGTCGCCAACTCCGATATACGTGTTTCTGCCGCCGCAAAACGGGTCCCAGGGATGCGTGCCGTCGGGAACTCTCCCGGCCCATGCCTGTTTGACTTTCCCACTTTTCCAGCTTCCGGCCGTGGCCCAGGTTGCGCCCCACTCGATATCGGGGCCGAAATAGATCGCTGCGCCGGTCAACTCGACCCAGACAATGCCAATGGTGGCGACATCCTTGAGACGCTTGCCTTCCAACGGCATAATGCCAACGATATTCCAGTCGCGGGGAACCTGACCGCCACCTTTGTTTTGAAAAGAAAACGAGAATTTTGTAGGAAGCGCAAGTGTTCCGTCACGGGCATGGTCATCTCCCGAAGGCGTTTCGCCGCGGATTACCACACCGCTCTTCAGCATCAACCCGCGGCCATCCGGGCCGTCGGCCGGCATGGCTGAGAAGTCGTAGGAGCCGCCGGGATAGTAGAGCACACCGCCGCCTTGAGAGGCCAGTTCGTCGCGAGCACGCTCAAACTTTTCGAAATCATTGTCGCCGTCGGCGTATACCGACATGTCAATAATATTATCCCATGCGATCCGGTCGGTCCAGGCCGGATAGCCCTGATTACCGGAATAAAACGCGGCAACCGGATTATCAAGCGGCGCCTGTCCGCAGACTGAAACGCCATACAGTGCACAACAGAACAAAATGACCGGTGAAGTTTTCATTCTCGCCCTCCTATGCGAGTGCCGACCTGTCGTATGTACGCCGTTTTCCCCCGGATTTCACCGGCAATAATAAACGCGCCGGAAAAGGTTCGATCATGCCTGCGATCCTGTAATCTTCCGATGTATTCTCCGCTGAGTGTGTAGAGCCGCATATCCGGCCTGTCAGACGATTTTCGTCGCGGGGAATAGCGTGACGACGGTTCGGCAATATCCACCGGATCCCATTGTAAATCATTATTATTTCGCACCAACACCGCGCCGTTGCTCAACGCGGGGAGCACCCGCACATAGCTTCCCGGTTTTATTATTTTGTCGATCGTAACCGGGTTGGCGTCAACGTTTGACAAATCAATCCCTGTTTCGAACCATTCATTTTTCGGAATAATATTTCCCTCACCGGCATGATAATCGAGCAGTGTTACCCAGGTAAGCCCGTCACTACCTGTTTTGGCTCCTTCGATCCTGAATGCGCGCAGGCCCCGGCCGCTTCCCGAGGTATAGATTTTAAACCCTGTGGGGGCCGTCTGCACGCCGTCGCCTGCGTCAAGCACCATCCAACTGCCTTCAGACCACTTGACAATTTCATTCGTGGCGCCGTCAAACACAAGAGCGGCGTCCGATTCACCCGAAAGCGTCATGCCGGGTCCGAACTCCTCACCATCCTGAATAAACCGCATCTCAGCTATGCCTGCACCGAGACCTTTTTCCTGCTCAATGACCGTGAAGCGAAGGTATCTGAACGCCGTCGTATTATCAGGCGTCTGATCAGAACCGAAACCGATGATTCCATTAAGATGATACTCTGCGTCGGAATCGAGATCGACCGTTGTCTGGTTTTCAACACAGTCTGAGGCATATCCGGTGGGGCATTCAATTACTTTGAGCGTTACGTTTCCGTTGCCGGTTCCGGTAACAACACCCTCAATCACGCCGTCATCGCCGGGAACAACGAACGTTTTGTATATTTTTTCAGGCCCGATAATTTCATCGGGACAGAAAAGCATCCGTTCGCCGGTCCGCAACGCGGCTCCCGCAGGCGCATACTGGCCGTCAATAAGAAAAAAGGGTTCATCGAATGTTTTCTGCCCTGCCTGGAGCATATCGGTGCATCCGTCAATTCCAATCGATGCAAAATAGTAGGCTGCTTCATGATAGGTTCTGAAAAACCCTTCACTTGCACGGATGATTTCGTTGCTTATGTTGCGAAACGTTGCCGCAAGTTCATCAGGCCCGCGTACCCATGCGTCGGGATGAATCGCCTGAACAATCTGTTTTCGTGGAGCGATCACACGGACATGGCGGCCCGGAACCAGGGCTTCACCGGCCGGGACCTCTGCACCCTCATACCGGATAATCATGTCCGAATCGATTGACGCCGTCTGCGTTTCCTCCTGCGGCGTACACATGCGGTAGCAGGGCTTGTGGGTGATTTTCAGGGTGGTCCCGCTGAAGCTTTTTATAGTGCCTTCTGCTTTGAAAAACGGCGTGGTATACAACGCATATATCTGGCCGACATGGCGATTTGCTCTGCAGTAAAGCCTCTTTCCGGGAGTGACCGCGCGCAGAAACGCCTCACGTGTGCAGAATGTCTCGTTGATCTGAAACACGCACTGTTCGTTGGGATCGAACAGCTCGATCGTTCCCGGCGATACCTCCTGCGACACGTACAGTACCGTCACGGTCTTTACTTTAGCGCCTGCTCCGCTGCCACTCTCGACCACGCCGAGGAATTCCTGGGTACTTGCGTAAATAAAAGTATGACAGGCTGAAAAAAGCATGCAGACAGCGCATGCTATATGAAGGCATTTCATTGGTTTCCCCTCTCCTGAATGCTTTCCGCTGCGATTCCCCTCTGCCTTGCCCACCGGCAGAGTATCGCGAAACGATTGTGCTCGCCCGGCGACTAAGGACACGTCTGTGTCTGTTTCCACCCCGGACTTTTCGACTCAAGCCATGCCTCCTGCAGAACGGTGAGGCTGCAGAGCCGGTTATTATTTATATCGATATGACCTATTCTGTTTAATTGAAAGAATGATTGCGGCAATGACGCCAGTTCGTTGTTCTGCAGTTCCAGGGTAGCCAGGACCGGAAGCTGATCGAGACAATCGGGAATCTGTGTTATGGCGCAATTGTTGGCATTCAGCTCGCGGAGCGTTGCGATACTGCACAATGATACGGGAATTGCTGTGACTGGATTGAACCCTGCATTCAGATGTTCAAGCCCTGCCGCCGACTGAATTGCATCGGGAATCGTTGACATGGCATTTCCCCGAATGTTTACTTTTCGTAACACCGGAATATTCCAGAGCGACGTCGGCATTGTTGACAGAAGGTTTTCCGTTACGATCAGCGAAATCAGATTACGCAGCTTCCCGATTTCATCGGGCAGTGAGGTCAACATATTGCTGTCGAGATTGAGCGACCGAAGCTGGACAAGCTCACCGATTCGGGGCGGGAGTTCTTCCAACCCCCGACCGCGCATTGTTATGGAATCAACATACCGCATAAGCGAATCAGGCGAACAGACCTCGGTCGCGGCGACCGCATGAAGGCCGTTTGAATCGAGAATTGCCCTGATTATCAGCGTATCCGCGGCATAACCGGAATTGAGCCGTATCGTGGAAATATCTGTTGGAGTGGAATCGACTGATGCGATAATTCGTGCGGCAAAAACGCCCGCGTTGTTTTTCGCGAGCACCAGCACTGCAATGCTGTCGGCTTGTGGAATGTGATCCAAAACAAAGGAGCCGGTGGAATCTGCAGCGGCAAATCGGTCGGTACCTTCGATAAAAGCTACGATGGTTTCATTTCCCCGCAGCACCGTAGAATCGATTTTCCCGCTTAAAACCGAGGTTTTTCTGAGCATCTGCAGGCCGAGGTCTGCGGTGGCGTCGCTCCGGTCGATCGTGAAACGGCACAGCAGGGCCAGGGAATCGCCTTTGGTGAATTCGAGCACATACTCGCCGGTATCGATAGCCGGAATCAGAAACCTGCCGTTTTCATCGGTAACAAGATCGTACGATGCATCGCGAGATTTTGCCGGAAGAACGCTCGTATCGGCGATAGCGTCGGCCCTGCGAAGCGCAAGCGGGATATGTACTGCCGACGTGCCGTCGGGATTGACAATCTCACCGACTGCGCGTGCATTGCCCGTATTTACCCCGCCGCCG
>WJKA01000111.1 GCA_014729375.1 Chitinivibrionales bacterium | reverse complement strand
TCCGGATGAAACGATGAGCCCTGTGATTCCGCCGAGGGCAGCGGCAATTCCTGCCCGATAAGAATTGCCGGTCTCTGAAAAAATCGCTTTGCGATCGAACAAGAGAAAAAACGCACTGATAAAAGGTATCAGTGGCAGATGAGTAAACGTATGGTGCGTCAAATCGTTCTGCGGCGTCTGTTTCAGAAGAATAAAAAATAATCCATACAGCCCCAGTGAGAACGCGGCAAAAAAGATATGCTTTGGTTTCATGCGTGATTCAAGTCCTCTTTCTTTCCCGTGCTTTGAGGAGGGATCAGCCGGTTCCGCCGGCAAATATCCCGGCGCGGTCGTGCTATGTTTTTCTTCGCAATTCCTCTTTTTATTCGTTGGATATGGCCGCGCCCAAGCGCCTTGACTTCACACCCCGGAGCAAAATACTCCCTGATTTTATCATCCGGAATGACAGGCATTACATACCTGAGCAGGTAGTCACAAATAATCATTTCCCGGCTGTATCATCAATGCGTCGCCGCGCCTGCCAAGCAAAAGCGAAGCGACAACTGGTCGTTCTTCCCCTCCTGCGCTTCCCGATTTTCATCGGGACAGGCGCTCGCTCGCCCTTACCCCTTCCCCCCGATCTCCGGAACTTCACCCACCAGCACCGGGGCCATCTGAAGGTATTTTGTTGTGGCGCGTTTTACATCAATATCTTTATAAACACGTTCGACCTGCTCACCTGTCAAACCAATTGCTTCACCGACAGTTGCTGCGGACACGCCGTTGTTTTTTCCATAGAGACACAAGTCCATTTTATCGTAGGGAAGCGAGAAATAGAATTCATCCTGCCCCTGTGCCAGCGAGTAGGTATCGGTTGTCGGCGGCCGGTTCCGGATTTCTTCGGGCACCCCGAGATACGCGGCCATCTGGTAAACCTGGCTTTTGTAAAGGTGTGCGACAGGCTTGATATCGGCGGCGCCGTCGCCAAGCTTGACAAAAAAGCCCTGATCGTACTCAAGTCTGTTCGGCGTCCCGGTCACGGCGTAGTTGCAACGGTCAGCATGATAGTATTCGAGCATTTTTCTGGTGCGCTGCTTGAAATTGGTTGCCGCAACAATCGCAAGGTAGGCTTTGAGCGGAAGGCGCTTTTTTACAGTTTTACCTTCAGGATTCTGCGCGACAATTGAGAAAATATTATACCCGGAGCTCTCGATAACATTAGGAATGACAATCTTGGATTTCCATCCCTCGCCGTATTCGGGAATGACCGATCGGACCGCTTCATCATACCGGCGATAAAAACCGGTCGCTTCAAGAATGCCGGATATATTTTCGTAAATTTTTCCAATACCGAACGTATCGGCAACCAGGCCGCTCAGGTCCTCTGTTTCTTCGGCCGAGTGGCGCTCGGGCATTTGAAGGCAGAGGACTTTTTCCGGTCCCACCGCTTTTGCACTGAGCGCCGCGGTCACGCTGCTGTCAATGCCGCCGGATACGCCGACAACCAGGCCCCGGCGCTTCAGGTCCTGCGCCAGTGCTGCGCGCATGCCGGCGATAATCCGCTCTGTTTCCTTTTCACAATCGATTTTCAGAATGTCCATCGAAAATTGTTCCGCCATTGCGCATACTCCTTTTCTTTTTTTAAGTAACTGTTGAATATAGGTTTTGTGTGATAGAGAAAGAAACTTGCAATCTCCTCCGGAGTATAAAAAAAACGCAGAATTCCGGGTGAAATTATGCTCAGCCGCTGGAGGGCCTTTTGTCAACAAACCGATCGGGAGCAACGGCCCCTGTTCGCTGCAAAGGGAAATTGGCGACAAATGTATCGTACAATATCTGAGTGGATATCACTCCAGCCAGGGCCATGCCGTCAACCTCACTCATCATCCGGTTCGTTGTGACTTTCTCCACCAGCTTGCGGATTTTGGCCGGATCAAAAAGACCAGCCTTGCGCAGGCATTCATCAGAGAGCATTTCCTCGATACCGGGCGCGATATTTTTTCCGTACAGCCCCTGCTGGATCGGTGCCCGATACGGGTGCTTGGGTCGCGCGGTGATTGCACGGGGAAGCATTTTCTCAAACGATTTTTTCAGGATAAACTTCTCGTTCATCCCCAGTATTTTCCAGGTGGATGAGATTTTCCCTGCATACTCCATAAGGCGGTGGTCGAGGTAGGGAAGGCGTATTTCCACCGAATGTGCCATGGCCATGCGATCGCCCTGTGATGACAACAGGTAATTGCTTAAAAAAATATCTGTTTCGATATACTGGGCTTTGCTCAGCGGATCGAGCGCGTAAAAATTATCCGGCAGCGTGGAGGCATAATGCTCGATAGCAGAATATCCCGCGCATGCTTCTTTAACCTGCTCTGAAAAAAGTACTTTTATGCGGCTTGTATTATTCCATCGTATAAGGTGGGAGAACAGTGGATTATCGATATTTTTAAGTCCCTGGCCGAAAAAGCTTCGAAGGGCCCGTCGCTGATTGGCATTGCGGAAAATATGTGGATAGAGGGTGCCGACAAGCGCGGCGCGACCGGGTGAATCAGGGTTCCGTGCCCAGAACCGTCGTGCAAGAACCTCCCTGAAAATATTATATCCCCCGAAAACTTCATCAGCACCTTCGCCGGTAAGCACGACCTTGAAATTGTTTTTCCGGACAAGCCCTGATAAAAGATAGAGTGGCACAGGAGCGGTCCGGAGCAGCGGCCGTTCCGTATGCCGGATACAATCCGCAAAATGAGCTGCGATATCGCTGTTTGACGCTGTTATTTCGCTGTGGTTTACTTTGAGATAGTCTGCCATGCGAAGCTGATGAGGCCCTTCATCGAATGCTTCCTCTTCAAATCGGATTCCGAACGTGCGAACTTCATTGTTGAAATTGTTGACAACCAGGGAAGTGATTCCCGATGAGTCGAGTCCGCCGCTGAGATATGCCCCCACCGGAACGTCGGCCCGCAACCGTATCCGCGTCGCATCGGTAAGCAGATCGTTGATTGTATTACTGATATTGCCCGGGGAATCATCAATCCATTTTTCCGGCGGATACAGGGGAATATCCCAGTATTTTTGTATGGAAACTGTTCCGTTTTTGACTTTGAGCAGATGACCGGGGGCCAATTCCACGATATCTTTGAAATTGGTCGTTCCCGGCAGTGTGGTCCAGAATGTAAAAGTCTGATCGAGTGCTGCAGGATCAAGGCATGGGGTTACCTCTCCTGATGCGAGAATTGATTTTATTTCAGAGGCAAACACGAGGCGTCTGGAGTCGAGCGAATAATGGAGCGGCCTGATGCCGGTCCGGTCGCGGGCAAGGATAAGCGAACGCTTTTTCGTGTCCCAGAGCGCAATGGCAAACTGGCCGTTGAAATCGGAAAAGCAGCCTTCCCCTTTATCTTCGTAGTGATGGACGATTACTTCGGTGTCGGAGGTGGTGGAGAAAGCGTGCCCTTTGGAAACCAGCTCTTTTCGCAACTCGGGATAATTGAATATTTCGCCGTTGAATATCACCCATACCGACCCGTCTTCATTGCTGATTGGCTGGATACCGCCGGCCAGGTCAATAATGCTCAGCCGTGTATGAGCCATGCCGAGGGTATTATCGATATACATGCCGGTTTCATCAGGGCCGCGATAACGCATAATCCCGACCATGTCCTCAAGCGTTTCCGGCGAAACGGGGGGGGAATCGGTTCTATTGAGGATGCCGGCTATTCCGCACATTGAAATCGGGCGGTCCTATTCTTTGCCGACCATTTTCAAAAGCATCTGATTGCCGACGGGATCGAAGTAGCATTTGCCGCAGACCCGTTTTGTGTCGGCGCAGGAGAATTCCAGTGTGTCAACGCTTCCGGCCGATTGCTTTGTTCTGATAAGCAGTGATTTCTTGCCGATGAACGAATGATAAAAAACGCCGTGGGTTTTTGATGAATCACCGGCTTGTGCCCAGTCGAACATGATAAGCAGAATGCCGTCGGTGCGTTTTTTCAGCCTGGCCAGTGTGGCGAACTGGATATCTTCATTCAGGAAATTGCCCATTGCAACAAGTTTCCAGGTGGTATCGGTGATACCGTTTTTTTTGACACGGTAGTCAATGTTTCTGAAATTCAGGAGCTCGAATTCCGCGATTTCCTGCTGCACATACTCATGATCATGCACCCAGAGGCTGCTGATACCGCCGTTGGAAAACGGAGGGAGCGGAAGCCTGCCGGAGCCGGTTGTATCCGCGGCGGTGCCCGCGTGTATGTGCAGAAGCAGGGTAGACAGAGCAGCAATCGTGACGGTACGCATCAAAAGCCTTTTCTATGCAATTTTCCGGTCTTTTCTCAGGGTTAAAGAAGGCTCTTTTTTATTCCTGACCACATCGCGGGTAATCAGGCATTCCTTGATATCTTTTCGTGAAGGAATTTCGAACATTATCGAGCCGAGTACGTGTTCCAGGACATTGCGCAGCCCGCGTGCACCGGTATTTTTCCTTTGAGCGATTCTGACAATTTCCCGCAAGGCTTCTCTGGCAAATGTCAGCCGTACGCCCTCCATGGCAAACAGCTTCTGGTACTGTTTTGTCAGGGCGTTTTTCGGGGAGGTAAGGATTGTCAGGAGCGCGTCTTCATCGAGTTCGTCCATGC
>WJKA01000110.1 GCA_014729375.1 Chitinivibrionales bacterium | reverse complement strand
TCAAACAAATATTTCTTTGATCCCGCGCGATCCGACACCATCGATACTTCCGCCACAAATACCGACGTCGATTTCAGAGAAGGCAATGGATGGTCGCTTGCAAACAATGCATCGACACTTGTGCAGTCTCCGACGATTTCCGTTACCGCACTCGATACCACAACTGCGGATGTAAATTTCAGAAAAGGATACTCGGTTTTCGGGACTTTCTCCACCGAAAACGGCGATTATGTCAGCACCAGGGATTATGCAAAGCAATTCTGGTTCAGGTGCGAAGTCTTTGCAAAGGAGGGGGATTCGTACTTTCTCGTTTCAGAGAGCCATATGTTGCCGGATGGAAAATTTGAAATTCCCGGCCTTATCGATGGAAAAGATTACTATATCCACGTATGTGCTGACGGCTATCCGTGCCAGTTCTGGTCGCCGGCCGGTGCAAACTCCTCGGATCCGGATGAACCCTACCGTTTTTCGACAACAAGCTTTGTGCCGCTTAATGTAGTTATCGAGGCCAACCCTGAAGGATATTATCCCCACCAGCATTATGAGCCAGTATCAATCTGGTCGTTTGTTGACGAGCAAGACGATTACTGGATAGAATTGCGTGTTGATGAAAGTATTACGGCTGATTCTCTGGCGCTTTTCAGCAGTGACGGCTCCGGTTCGGTGATAAAAGTATATTCTACAGCCGTTGACAGCTCGCGCAATGAATTCCGGTGGCGTGAAACCCGGACCATCTCTTCAATGAACTACTCGTATATCGCAGTGGCATATTCGCCCGACGGTTCATATCGATCACATGTCACCGGTCACGACACGAAAGACACCAGGCTGCTTCCCGACGATTCACTGTGGCTGGATGTTTTCGGACAGCGCTGGGGAATACAGATTGGCTGGGGAGCGGGGAACACGTATCAACCGTCTGAAACGGATACAATCATTCTGTATAGCCGGGCTGCAGGCGAACCCAACTGGAATGAAATGTACCGCAGGCCGTCGTACGAAATGTGGTTTGATGATCATACATGGAACGAGGACACCGACTCAGGGACCACCTTTCAGTATAAAGCGAGACTGCTCAGGAACGGTACAATTGTTCGATGGTCTCCGATTGTTTCGTTCACTATCAGTGACCAGTTTCTCAATCTGCTTGTACGGGGTACCGAGCTCCGTGTCGGCCCGGACCAGAATTATCGCACGATCCAGGAAGCGGTTGACGCCGCCGGCAACTACGACCGAATCATGGTCGAACAAGCCGAATACACCGAAAACATAACCCTGGGGACCAAGAAAATCGAAATCAACGGCCTCTGGAAAGACAATAAACCGCCGGTAATCAACGGCAGCGGCGGCACCGGTATTTCCATAGAATATGCCGGAAGCTCAATGACTGACTGGGGAGAACGCGTCCGGATATACGGCTTTAAATTCAAGAACTGCGCAACAGCCATTAAAACCGAGTCTGAAATTGATATTTCCAACTGCCTCTTTGTCGGAGGTAACGCGATTGTGGTCGATATCGACAGTGCCGGCATGGTAGATGCTATGAAAACAAATCCCTTTGTGCCCGGTGAGGTCCTTGCCAACGCATGGTCCTGCACCTTTATCGGCACCGGCAGCCAGAATACCGCGATAACTCTTTCGGCAAAAGGGAGTATTGCTGCACAGGGAGACTCCATACCCCCTGATCAGTATCCCGGTTCATTCAATACGATACCACCGATGCTTATGCCGGCAAATGCACATATCGGAAACTCCATTTTCAGCGGCTATGACGCAACGACCATCGTCTCCGCGCACTTGTCAAGCTTTTTAGATATCACCAATGCAGATTTCTGGCCGGCAACCAGCAAACCATCAACGGAAAATGTACATTTCAACGGATCGGTTCTGACAGTCGAACCGCAATTTGTCGATGAAACATTCTATTATATACCCGCGGGCTCGCAACTGAAAAGTGCGGGCGCCAACGGTGAACCGATCGGATACGGCTCATGGCAGCATGAAAAACCTGAATATTATGATACAGGCCCCGGCCCGGTTGAAAATTTCGCTGCACGCGTTGCCGGGCTCAATTCAATAGGCCTGAGCTGGGCCCCCCCTGCCGGAGATTCCGGTATCGTGTCCTATGTTGTGTACCGGGTCGATGCAAATCCCGATCTCTGGTATGTAAACGAACAGTCGGAATGGGATTTTAAGCAGCAGTCGGATGAACCGCCGGCCCCGCTGGATACAACCGCCATGACCCACTTTATCGACAAAACCGTTGAGGCGGATAAAAAATATATCTATGCTGTTGCTGCAATTGATTCCGACTCGAATCATGGCGAAATCCGATTCCCCTCCCCACCCCCACTTGAAAATTACATGATTGGAACCGGGTATGACGCATACCGCGATATCCAGTCAATACAATTACCAGGCAACCAGTGGCACATGATCAGCCCGTGGGGTCTTGGATCATTTGCAGTCTCGCAATCGAAAACTCAGCAGATATTTCACTGGGATGACTCAAAAGCGCCGCACAAGTTGTACGATCAATATACAGCCGCAAACAAAATAGAAAGCGGCAAAGGATACTGGTACTTTAATGAAAAAGATACTGTTTTCACAGTCGACAGTGCTTTTTACGACAGCCTTGTTCAAAACGGAAACAGCGTCCGGATCGAGCTTACGCACGGAGAGTCGGGATGGAACCAGATCAGCTCACCATTTCCATTTCCGGTGGCGCCGGACTGGCTGAGTTCATTTCATCCAAATGCCTGGGTAGGCGGCACAACCGGCTACTCGAGCGAGGTACAGTATCTCATGCCGTGGCAGGCTGTCTGGGTCTATACGCCCCGCGATACGGTCCTGACTCTTAAAGGTGACGCCTATAATCCGGGAATAAGGCCGCTTGCAAAAGCGAAAAAGCAGACTTTCTGGGAAATCCGGGTTACCCTGGACGCCCACTCGGCCAGCGACCGAGACAATTATCTCGGTGTACTTCCGGTAAGCCTGGCCAAATCCGCGGCAATACACCGCATGGAACCCCCGCCCGCATTCGGCTATCCGCAGCTTTACTTTCTAAAGTCAGGCGATGCGACACGCGCGTCGACAAATCCTGAAGAACGACTTGCCAGGCACTACAAACCCTCCTCCGAAGTGCCCGGAAAAAAGCTTGAATGGATGGTCGGGATGTCGGCTAGCAGCACGGCATCACGCCTCAGTTTTGATAAACTTGCAAACGTACCCGAGCCGGTCCATGTATTCTGGATTACCAGCGATACGGCCATTAATCTCAGAGAAGCCGGGCAGATTGAAATTCCTCCGCACGATAAAACAAGGTACGGATATATTGTCGCAACGGCCAATCCGCTGGATATTGCATTGTATACTGGAAGATTCCGTATTCGCAAAAATTTCCCCAATCCGTTCAGAAATATCACGACCCTCGAATATGTCGTTCCATATCTGTGGCGTGAAAACGGTTCCAAGGCCGGAGGCGAATTCCGGAAACTTTCCCTGAAAATTTATGATATCAAAGGACGATGCGTAGCAACGCTTGCAGACGGTACGGTCAAAGTCGGGGTGCACCGCACTGTCTGGAAAGGTACCGGAAGCAGGGGAGAAACCATTTCAACCGGCTTTTACATCGCAAGGATGAAAGCTGAAGGATATCATAAAACGATTAAGATGATGAAAGTTAAATAATTCGCGGACACGGCGGCGTGTGAGTATGGAAGAGGAAGAGAAAAAAGGGGGTTAACTCTTCCTCCTACGGACTCACATGCTCAGCCCTGCCCGCTATCAAGCTTCCTGCCCTCATCAAATACCCGCCAGATTCTTTGCAGCACAGTAATCCAGGTCATGATTGCAAGAAACCCGAGGCCCCATACCATGAAATCCGGCCCTGCAAACAGGAAAACACACAAAAGTATAAGACGTTCCGGCCGCTGAAGAATACCAGCCCGGCACGAAATTCCAGCTCCTTCCGAGCGTGCTTTTACATAACTGATCATAAAAGAACCGCCCAGTGCGATCAGGGCAAGATAAATATTCCCCCTTGCCCGGGAAAATAGCGGATTATTGATATAGAATGCGAGAATCCCGCCAAACCACATAAGTTCGGTAATGCGGTCGCAGGTAGAATCCAGCACCGCGCCGAACGAGCTTTTTTTGCCGTAGTCCCTGGCAACCACGCCATCAAGACCGTCAATAATTGAACCGGTAATAACAAGAATAAGTGCGATTTTCCACGAGCCCTCGGCAATAAGAACTGTGGCGGCACCAAAAAAAAGCACGCCTGTAACTGTCAGCACATTCGGATGTATCCGGAGCGCGGCAAACAGGGCTGCACATGGATGTAATACTTTGTTTAATAACGGCTTAAATCCCTCGAGCATACTTACCTGCTCTGCATATCGGATGCACGGTATCGTACCGGCATTGACAAATCAGCGTTGCTGTATGTATTTTCAACCACTTTCATATCGAAAAAAACAAGCATATCTACAGGAGGATACCATGTCGAAAGTTTGCGATAAATGTGGAAAACATCCGGTTGCCGGAAAAACGGTAACTCATGCGCACAATGTAAACAAACGGACATACTACCCCAACCTTCGGACAATCAAAATAAACGAAGGCGGTGCGATTAAAAAAATGAAGGTCTGTATGCGCTGCCTGAAAACCATTACCAAAGCCTGATCCCCCGGCCTGAAACAATTTTGCCACCTGCTTTCCGGAGCATTCCTTACCGTGCCAGAATTTTTATCCGGCCGGGTGCTACTGTCGTGGTTTCATCAGGCACGACAATGAATGTTCCCGCGGGCAAACTTTTTATAATGTCAACATGCCTGCCGGCAAAGCGATGAATTTTTCTTCCCAGCGGATCAAAAACCATACCGAATTTGTCGCCGTCTGAAACGGCCCGGACAATATCCAGCCTTGTACCACCGGGGAAATGGACCGGGCACTCAAAATTATCTCCCGGTGATACGGCAAAAAAGGAGCAGTTCATAACCACATATCGTGGTGCTGTTGTGTCGGGAATTGCAATAATCCCGGCAGCGTCAATATCAAAATCCTGCTCCACATTGGCATCGACTATCGAATCGCCGTTCACGATAAAATGATAGGTATCGTTATCACGGCTGACTACAATGGTATTCTCGGCCTTGCCTCCCAGTATTGACGTGTAGCCTGTCTGCGACCAGTCAAATCGCAGTGAATCGGGCTTGACAACCCCGTAGTACTCACCTTCAGGATTAAGCACAAATGCATAATTCCGGTAATACGTCGAGTCCGGCGTACGAACAATATCAACAAATGTAACACCGTAGGCGCCGCCCGTACTGCCGTCGGAAAATGAGACCGTCGCTTTTATCGAGGATGAATCAAATTCTCCATTGGTCATCAAAATGCTCCGCAAAGAATCACCTGATTGAAGCACTATGCTGCTGTCGATAAAAGAAGGAAACACCCGGGCATACCCACGATACCAGCCATCAAGCGAATCCTCAACAAGATCCGGAGCAAAACAATTCACCTCTGTCGGAGCAGCAGCGCCGTCGGTCCACCTGATATTGGAAATACTTGCCGTAACATTATTATGAATCACAAGCCCGATACTGCCCGAATCAAAATCAGAAGATGTATCCGACCACAGTGTGCGTCCATTGGCAAAGAGTGTTATTTCACTGCCGTTTTTGCTTACTTTCAGGCTGTTTTCGTTCATATTGATAAAGGAATGCGGACTGGAATAGATTATTTCCGAATTCAGGTTTTCGCCTTCATGGGAATATTTAAAAAGCATCCATGTCTGGCTGGTATCCACGGTAAAGTAATAGCCTTCAAGGTTACTCTTCATACAGAAACTGAGGCCAAGCCAGAGGTAGGCGGGATTCTGAGTTGCAATATCCGCCGAATAAGTGAACGGCGCCCCCCTGGTATCGGTGTTGAACTTGATTATGCCGAGAGTATCGCTTCTGTTATTAATCACCAGCGATCTGTTATCGCCGCCCTGATCAATGTCCAGTCGGGCGGTAGTACGGACAATCCAGCGATCCGCATTAAAATCGGACACGATATCACCGGCATTAATCATTACCGGAAAACAAAGGAAGCACATAAGGCAGATAGTTCTCATAAATTTCCTCCCTGCTATTCTCTTATTACTATAACATAAGTTTTGTAACGTATCCAGGAAAGATTTTGATATGCATGGTTACAATGTTATTTTAATTTAAGGAGGCGAAAATGAAAAACATGAAAAAAATTGCAGTGTTACCGGTGGCAGCTTTGCTGGTTTTCGGATATTCCTCATATGTATCCGCAAAAAACATTAATCTTGAACAGGTTATCGACAAGTATTTCTCCGAGCTTGATACGTATCTTGAAAAAATGGCCCAGACAAAGGCCATGCGAAGCAGGCTTGCGACGGCTGATAAATATTTCCTGGACCAGGCAACCAAACATCCGGAGATACACACCTATTTGCGAACAAATTCCAAAGGAAGGATAGTAAATGAGGTGATTGAAGGAGACATGGCCGAACGAAACTATCGGATCGTATCCAATCAGGGGTGGTATTCTGTAACTGTCGGGGAATTAAAACCCTATTATGGTTACTTGAAAAGCGGAAATGATTACTACCTGTTCTGGACCAAACCTATTATTATCAGGAGAAGCTCCGGGTCTACCCGTTCCGGCGGAGCCCTGGCGGTAAAAGCAGACCTTCGCAAATGCTTTGAAAAAATTTCGCAAAAAGTCGATACACCCCTCCTTGTAACGGTTGGCAATCAGAAACTGTATTCGAATGAGTGGGACGACTCCGGAATTTCGAAATCAATCACACCCGATATTAATGGAATTTCTGATATTACCGTGAAATATAAAGTGGGCGAATCGCACAGTGCGGAGCAGGGGGATTCTGAGACAGGTAAAAAGGGTGCTGAGCAAAGCGACAAAAAGGAAGCGGCTGCAACGAAAAAAGGTGCTGCTGCAAAACCCGGAGCTTCACTTGCGGGAACCAGCCCGAAGAATGGTGGTCTTCCGGGGCACATTATTTTTCCCGCATTGATAGTTTTTGTCGCGGTGATTTGTTTTATTGCCGCGACCTTTATCGGCAAATCTATTAAGAAAAGAAACCAGCAGCTTCTTGAAGCTATTGAGAAGGATGATTTTCCCACACCCGCTGATTCGAAAAGAATAGTATTCACTAAATCCGGCGACGGACCAGAGGCGGTGCAGAAAAAGGCCCCGCCGCGGATCACATCGCTTCCAACCGAGCAGGCCCCGGTACCTTCAAAAAGGACCGAATCGAACGATGAAGTTGATATTGCCGAATTGAAAGAGGAATCCGGCACAACCGCTCAACCGTCGGCCCCAAAACAACAGAAAGCCCCCCCGGTTTCTCCTCCTCCTGCCCAGGCTCAGGCACAGGCGCGCCGGCAAAAGCCCCCCGCGCAGGCACAATCGGCTCCTATGACTCCAGATCAATACCAGCAGATAAAAAAAGAGATATATAACGAGGCGGTGGGTTATCTGAAATCAGAATTTGAGAAAGAGTATAACTCCCGTCTGATGCAAAAACTCGAAGAATCCAGGCGGGAAATCGAGCAGGGTCTGAAAAAAGGCGTTGAAACGTACAACCGCGAGCTCGGTACGCTTCTTGAATCGATGTCTTCAATCCTTGTCGAATCAGAAAACAGCCTTGCACAGAGAAATCGCCGTCTCAAAAACGTACTCGAGACAATAAAGCAGCGGATGAATCAGGGAGTCCGCTGAGCCGGCTGGTCCGGAATCCTGAGTTGCTGCCAGGAACGGGGGTAAACCGCTTCTTGAGCCCGAAGTGCTTCCCGCTCAAAATCCTCAGGGGTTTTCGTTTCAATAACAGGTATCCACACCTGCGTCCGGGGCATCAATTTCGATAAATCAAGATGCTTGTTGTACTTTTTAAACAACCACATGGGCATTTCCTGCTCCCCGCTGCAGATGTCCCAGAGGGTTTGTCCCCGCTTAATTATTTCAGACTTAACATCCGTTACCTTGAATTGCGAATAAAAATCTTCTTCGAGCGCAAGGTGGTATTCCAGTCTCCTGGCGGCGAATTTGTCAAGGGCCGGTTTGTCGGCCGGGATAAGAAGCCGGCGATCAATTCTAATTGACGAGCGTCTTCCCATTCTGTTCAGATTCCTGATCTGTTGTGTCGGGACTTTCAGCCAATCGGCATAATGGCCAATCGTTTCATCAACTGAAACGGTAATTTCCGCAATATCACCGGTCGGAGACAATGTTACCTCAAGATTATACACTTCAACATCAAAATTGGCGCCGATAACCGGCTTTGCAGTATCGACCGTGTCTGTCATAACCACCGCAGGCGCCCGGTACAATTCTTCCAGGGTATCGTCACTGATCGTATCAATTCCGGTTTTTTCAATTTCAGGTTTTTTCTTTCCTGATTCCCGCATTTCTTTCCCGGTTTTCCGTTTTTCTGCGGATTTTTTTTTCGCCATAGCGACTTCTTTGACTCCCGGTTTCTTTGTTGCTGCTGTTGCCGTGGTTGATGTTCCCGGTATGCGGAGCACCTGGCCGGCATATATTCTGTTCATGCGGCTGATATTGTTTTCAAGCGCAATTGCTTTTGCAGACACACCGAGCCGCGAGGCGATTGCATAAAGGTTATCGCCTCGCCTTACCCGGTAATATTTTGGTACATCAGGCTCATCGCTTTTGAGAGAATCCGGAATTCCGGCCAGGGCCACGGAAGCCCGGTCTGCAGAAATTGACACAGGCAGGTGTATTACGTATCCTGCAGGGATTTTCTTCTGCCGGGAAAATACAACCGGCCGGATTGCCGGATTGTACTCGATAAGCGTCTTTTCCGAAACGCCCAGATACTCACTAAGTACCTTCGGGCGAATATAGTGCGTCAATGTAATATCGGTGACTCTCAGACGCGGATGATATTTTATTGACGTGAAATACTTTTCGGGTTTTGCTGCAATTTCGCTTGCCGCCAGAAAGCAGGAATAAAAATTCTTTGAAGCAAACCTGAATGACCTGCTAAAGTGGCGTTCAATAATTGTCCCGATATCCCGGGAGCCTGTTTTCGCCACCGCTCTTTTCATCCCGTAAAGCCCATGATTATACGCGGTAATTGCAAGGGGCCAGCTCCCGAGTATCTCATAGTCGTGCCTGAGGTGCTGCGCTGCAGCATGCGTGGAAATAAACGGGTCCCGGCGCTCATCAATATGGTAATCGATTGTCATGTATTTTTTCCCGGTCCCCCGCATGAATTGCCAGAGCCCCGCCGCACCCACCTTGGAATATGCGTGGGTATTAAACGATGATTCCACATGGGGAAGGTAGGCAAGTCTGTCGGGAATATTGTACTGCCGAAGCACTGCTCTGATCGTATCAATATATGCGCCGGAAATTTCCAGTCCTGAAAGAAACCGCTCCTTTTGACCCTGTTGAAACCGTATGCGATCGGCACAGCCGGACCGCTCATTTTCCGGAACATACTTTTCAATCAATTTGTGCAGGCGTTTTTCTTCTTTTGACCAGCCCGACTCCGGCTGGGAAAGGATAATATTTAAATACGATGTTACAATTTTTTTCTCTTTTCGGATTATATTGCGCCGCGACCTGCCGGTCCTTCTTCCGACATACACCTTTTTATAAATTACCATCGGATATTCCTGATCGTGCAGCAGACCTTCAGTTGTCGAAACCTCGGCATATATTTTTTTCCAGAATGCCACATTATTTTTCAGATTCGGGGGAGTAGGAAAAAGGTCTCCGGCCTCAGAATCAAGTGCGGGAAAAACAAGAATGCCAAAAATGCCTGACATCCAAAGGACAGTAATAAATCGGAAAAACAAATGTCGCATCATTGTGCCTGGTCTGCTCAGTTTTCTCTCAGGTATCGAGGGGTATCATGCATTCTATCGAAGCCCCCCCCCAGTGTTTCGGCGGCTGTAAAAAGAATAATTCGCCTTCAACTAAAAAAAAATACCGCCGGTACCACACTGGATGATTATATTATACTTAAGAAATAAATGCACTGAAAAAATAAAATGAAAATGATATCCATGCAAAAATCAATGCTCTTGTTTGTGAAAATCGGCATATTTTCCGCTTTGTTTGCCGCCAGGATTGACAAAGAAACATTTGCCAGCAGGGTCCTTCACCGCAAAACGTCTTATATTGTTCTCATGCCCGAACATTCGACATCACAAAAGCGATATCCTGTTGTATATCTTCTCCATTGCGCTGGCTGCCATGCCGGGCTGTATCTAGATAAAGACTACGGTGCGCAGCCTCAGAAATTGATTGACAGCGTCGATTTTATCATTGCCATACCCGATGACGGTTCCGGCCGGGGAAACTTTCCGCAAAGCTGGTGGCTTGACAGTCCTGTTAAAAAGCACATGGACCTTTCCCGGTTTCTTGTCGAAGAATTCAAGCCGAGAATCGACTCCCTGTATCCAACCCTTCCGGGAAGAAAAAACACCGGCATTGCCGGGCACAGCATGGGAGGATTCGGTGCGTTGCATAATATGATCGAGCATCCCGGCGTTTTCGGCGCGGCATACAGCATTAAAGGCGCTGTCGATATTATGCCTTTTCCGGACAACTGGTCCCTTCCGGAAATACTCGGCCGGCAATCAGCGAACCGCGAAAACTGGACACAGGTAAATGTCCTCGAAAATGCATGCAGGCTGAAAGGCCGGGATATTTCGCTGCGTTTTTATTCCGGGCCAAACGACTGGTTTGCAGATGCAAACCGCAGGCTCCATCATACCCTCGATTCCTGTTCCGTACCCCACACCTATTATGAAACCGGTGAAGAGCACACCGGTTTCCCTTTCAGCCGGATGCGGCAGGTGATGTTTTATTTTGATTCGGTTTTTGCGGGCACCCGATAACCGGACCCCTGCTTAGTTTGCAAATGCATCAGCAATATTTTT
>WJKA01000109.1 GCA_014729375.1 Chitinivibrionales bacterium | reverse complement strand
GTTTGCAACAAGCTTGATTGTGGTCGAATCTACAATATTAATTGTCCTTTTGAAACGACGTGGAATCCCGACGTAGTTGCGCTCGAAACCAAATTTCGGCGACGATGATTGCAATGCGTTCAAGGTTTCCCAGAAAAGGTCTTCTGCCATATCTGCATCTCTGTTTCGATTTGCGTAAGACAAATTGTTTCTGCTTGGCGGGGTAGCTCCACGAATTGAGTTCAAACTTGCTTTATGGTTTCTGAGACTATCGCAAATATCATTAAGACTTAAAGAATGGGCAAGCTGAGCATACACCATAGAAACGACATGACTCCAGGGCGAAAAACTGCGAGACCGTCTTTCGATACCATATTTTCGAGAAATCTTAGGAACTAAATGTTTCGGAATAATACTCATTACCTGTTGCAATATTGTAAATTTATGACGGGTTGGCTTCACTGGTGACTCCTTTGTTTTAAGTTTTTTGTCGAACCTAAAACATGTCACCTGCCAACCTCTTTTTCAAGTTAATGCATCATTTCCATGGGATGCTTGTGAAATGAATCCACTATCGGTCGTAAAAATGATTGTCGCCTAAAACGGCCGGACCGCTTATTTCGCTACCGGGAAATAGACATACTGCTCTTGAAGTTATTTTGAGGTTGTCAACCCTATTCTGGTACTGTTGTCGTCCGGCATTATTACCACCTGTGCCGCGCGCTCGTCTTTCTTGAACGACAGCATTGCCTGCTGTCCCATATCAACCGATGCTTCCTGAGACCAGCCGTCGGCTTTCATGCGGCTTGTATACAATTCGGATACTTTCGCAACACCATCGTCTGTTTTCAACTGAATGGAAAATCCGTCGGGGACCTCCATCGCTGCCTCAATTGATGCTCCCTTGTATATCAGAATATCATCGGGGAATGCATCGGGAATTCTGGCGCCCTTTCCCGAGGTGACACTCATCTCACCATCATCGGTTTTAATGTTCATTGTGCCTTCAGAAATATCGACATCCGCTGTGCCGCCGCTTTCGTTTTCAATTGCCTTTTCAATCATGGTCTCAGCGCCTTTTTCTTCGGCCTTTTTCCCGCAACCGTAAAAGCTAACCGATGCAAGCAAAACCACACAAATAATTCTGACCATCAGCCCCTCCTTGTTTTAATGTGTACAATACCATAAAATAATTCCGGAATGAGAGAATATCCTGCATGCAATACTATTGCAAACGTAAATGCATGATTGCCCTGCCTCTGCATGTGCAAACAGGCTGCAATTATCCGGCGATATAAACCGGAACCGAAATCGTCCGGTGATCAAGGCGAACGCGCACAAAATATATCCCCGACGGCAAGTGCAGATCGTCGAGATCTATCCTGCCGGTATTATCAGAACGTACACGTATTGATCGGCACCGCACGCCGGCGGAGTTGTACACTGTGATGCATTGCGGCACCTGTTCCGGTGATCGGCAAGCCGCATTGCGTTATTCATAAAAACGTCGGGGGAGAGAATAAGGTAGTCACAAACGATATCAGGGGAGCGGATAGTGGTGATTTCCGGACTGAATTCTGCAGAGGCTGCTGAATGGGGGACAGTGAGCAAAAAGAGCATACATACAGTTTTCAGAAAATCCATACTGATAAAATAAATCACTTTCACACAAAATGAGTTACAATCTCCCGGGTGAATTTTGCAGTACCGGCCGGATTTCTTGACAGCTTGCTCGGCACGATCGAGACGGATACTACTGCGGGTGACTCGTGTGTCCTGAGTTTCAATTCAAAACCATCGGGCGCGGATATCTATATCGACTGGGATTTTGCCGGAGAAACACCGCTTGACAGCAACGCCGTGGCGAGGAACACCCACACAAATTGTGTGGTACAGGAAGGGTTTGATTTATGGATGAAGGATTCGCTGTTTCTTCACAACGCACGGATCGATATCCCGCTTAGCCGCCATAAAAACCTTCACCTTACGCTGGAAAAGAAAGGGGCCGCCTCCCCGAGTGCCACAAATTCGGGAGACAGCGTCTCCCGAATGCAGACCGTACCCAAAAGCACTGGTCACCCAACTCTCGTTTTCCCACCTTACCGAGTTGATCGCTATTGAAGACGACACCAAACGAGCCTTCTATGAGGTCGAATGCGTTGCCGGCAACTGGTCGGTGCGTGAACTCAAGCGCCAGATCGCAAGCCTGTATTACGAGCGCTCGGGTCTATCCACCAACAAGGCCGCCCTGGGACGCTGCGGGCCGTCCCTGGCTCCTCGCTTTTACATAAAATTCCTTATGCGCCCCACCCCGCACGATCGCCCGACGCAGGTATGCTCGGCGGCTATGGCTGCTGTCGCATCCTTCCCGCCGCCTGTGCTGCCTCAACCCCGCCCGGCCCGGCCAGCGCCTCCGTCCTGTAGCCGCTGTCCTGCCCATCTGCCCCGGTCTTCGGGGCTCCCCACTTGAAAGATATGGGTATTTATGGGTATATTTATGGATATGAAAGACTACAAAATTATTCTGCCAACTCAGCTTTCCTCGGACATCGTTAATAAAATAGCCGAGATCGATGAGTTCAAAGGCCGTTGGGACGCGTTGAAAAACATCGCACCGGACAGTCTCTCAAGGTGTCCTTTCCCACACTCCCATCATACAATCTTCATGATTCCGAATATTTTTTAACGGTGCTCTGAATTTTTACAAACAGCCGTAATTCGGTAAAAAATACGATGATAATTTGGCAGGTAACACCTACAAAGGGAACTCCCAGCAACTAAAAAGGGGGAAAACTACCGCTACAGGTTCATGAGTCGAGAACCGCGTGATATAGCGACGATTTCAACTACATGTGGAATCAAACGACAAACAATGCGGTAATTACCGAAAATTTTCTCACGTAAAGATGGATTGTCGTATTCCGGGACAATGCGGCCCATTTCTGGAAAATCGGTTAGTAGCTCTATTGACGCGAATACTCTCTGTGCAAATATCGCGGCATACCGTTCCGAATCTCGGGCAATATAATTGCAGATATCATTTTCTGAATGCACATGCTACATGCGTACGACGGGAAGTATTTAATTGCCGGAATTATATTTTGGACAGCACTGACCTTATGTCAAGAATACAACTGAAAAGCAAAAAAGGATATTGTTAAAATCCGGTAACCTCACTACCGGGACGGTAGTGGCACAGCTTTGTTTTTTAAGTGGTCACACAGGGCGCCCGCGCGGTCCTGATCATCGCAGGAGGTTCAGCGTATTTCCGTTCGGTGTGGCGCACGACCTGTGGTCTTCGCTTTCAGCTACGCCCTGCCGGGAAAAACCATGGTACGTAGTATTGTAATATGCATAATTTCACATGAGAGTAGAATGGCTCCAGTCGCTGTTTTTTCCTGTGCAAAAACCATTTATTGAATGAAGTCTGTTTTTTCCTGAGATGGTTTGCCGGCAATAAGACATGAAATGCTGATATCCTCATCGATATTTTTCCAGTGCACTTTTTTTCCACCGTCAATTAATCGTCTGTTATTCCGTTCTTGAGAAGTTGCATGAAGTAATCGAGGATACCATGATAAAGGAACGGACAATGTGCGTCCGTCCTTTAATTCAACGGTCAAAGTATCATCGCTCATTGAAACAGAACAGGTTTCGGGAATATCAATATCAACCATAGGAATATTCATTCCATAGCTTCATCAATTTATTGCGCTATAACCACCGGAACCGGCGAATCATATCCTGTTGCTGTCAGATAGTACATGCCCGGGCGCATGCCCGTAACCGGGTGCTCATATGTCATAGGTGCATTTTTCGCAATCTTCAATGTCCGAACGAATTTACCCTGCGCATCATGCACGCGGACACACATGGGGTGTGGCGTTCGATTTACAATAGTGAGCCTGTTTCCGGTGTTGCG
>WJKA01000108.1 GCA_014729375.1 Chitinivibrionales bacterium | reverse complement strand
CGCTGGTACTGTATCGAGCAATATGTAAAGATGAACGACCCCGATCAGCATAACGGGGTGCTCCGGGGGTGGGTTGACGGCTACCTTGCATTTGAAAAGACCGATTTGAGTTTTCGCACAATAAATTCATTGAAAGTCGAGCAGATCTGGATGAACCTGTATCACGGCGGATCTGCGGTATCGCCGGCAAACATGGACCAGTATTATGACAATGTGGTTATTGCAAAGCAGTATATCGGGCCGGTGGCGGAGGTATCGAAGGCAAGAACGCCGGCTGAAGCGAATAAGGCTTTGGTAGTAAGACCGGTGCTGCGCAACGGTATGGCGCGTGTACTTTTTGACGGAATAACTAATCTATCCGGAGAAATAATTCATATCCAGTTGTATAATTCGGCAGGGAAAGTTGTCGGGAGAACGTTTGTGAAAGATGGGGCGGTGGAGATTCCTGTCAGGAACCTGGCGCCCGGACTCTATTATTGCAGAATAAAAGGAAATAATCGTTATAACTGCGTGCAATTCCCGATAACCGTCACTGATTATTACATCGGCAAATAAATACTTCCCACGCACTCACTTACTACCATGAGGTGTGACACAGTCTTCAGGCTGTGCAGATATCATTTTCTGAATGTACATGCTACATGCGTACGTACGGGAAGTATTTAATTGCCGGAATTATAATATATCAACCGTATTGATTTTGTACCGCTTCAATCTCCGATTTGCTCATATCTGTCGTTTTGTAAAAGCTGTGATTCATGTTCAGCATGGATGAATATTTCCGGATATCATTTTTAGAAGCCCACATCACTGTACCCCGGCCCAACGAATCGATAGTGTGATAAACATCTGTCCAGTTCTGTGAAGCCGCTTTACCCGCACCGGGCTGCCACTGGATCACTGATATCTTGTCAATTGAACAGATTTGCTCGATGTGCTGCAGCGCTCCGGGACCGTCGAGATGATATTCTGCGGCATTCAGGCAATCGACCTGTGCACGCAGCGACGGCATCCCGAATTTTTCGAACATGTCCGGTGAAATCATGCACGAAAAATCACATTGTGGAATATCAATGAAGCCGGAATGGTACAGATAATGGCGGGTCGTCGATCCACCAGCGTATCTGGAATATCCATTCCGATTCGCCGGGTGATTTTCCGGTAATTATCAATCATGTAAGGATACGGTATCTGGTACAAGGGTGCCGAATTATACCGGGAAAACTCAGATTTGTTCGGGATAGAGCTTGTGACTGCCGGTGATGCTGTTTTTACTCAGAATGGCCATACATTTCATATAGAACCGGGTAGTGCATATATCAAACTACCCGGATCTACTCACTCGGTTATCGTGGGCACGTCGGGATTTCTGTGCAAGCGGGTTGTCAGAATTGATGGGCCGTTACTTGAACATCTTCTTCACCACACAGGCCTCCGCAATTATCATACAGTCTTTGGCAGGTATTAATAAATAAAAAATTTCGAGATCAGCCTCTGTGAAGAGCCTTTCGTATCGGCAGCATAAAATTTTGCCACACAAATATACGCGCCTTTGCATAAAGCTTGTTTCGGTATTCTGACAGAATGGATACCTCTATTCTCAACAGCAATCATTTCAGAATAAACGCATTGTCCTGCGCTATTGAATATGCGCAATTTGATATGACCGCGCAGCGGTACGCAGATCCTGGCGACTGTCTCGTATAGAGTAGCCGTAACCGTAAGATCGAATCTGTTCTGTTGTGCAATGTCTGATTGTATGTCGGTAACGTGAGGATAATTGCTTTCATCAAAGGGTGAATCCAGAAAATATACCGAATCATGGGGCTCCAGGGCAATGAAAGCGGTAAAATCATTCAAAATCCGATGCTGCATAGCAAAGCTGACAATTGCATTTGTATCGATTGGCGTTTGATTAAGCATTTTGGTAAGTATTTCTTGAGCATATATCGCCGAAAGAATATCGAGAATATCTGGTGTGCAGGGCAAACATTCCTGTATGTCGAATGTGACAGCCTTTTCATGCGTGGAATCCATGGATTGTGCGGTGAAAGAAACGGTGATAGCGTCACCGGGGCCTGTTGTGCCTGTGTAAAAGCATGCTGCATTATAACCTGCATTGTAACGATCCAATTCCTTTATCACATTTTGTGTACTACTATTGCCGTCAACGCGAATTGTATAATTCGTTATCGTTACCGGCGATACTGTTGCCTGGTCGATAACCTTGCTCAAAAAGCTCCATGAATATGCGTGCATGCCAAAATAAGCGCCACCGGTTTCCTGGGAGAAATAGTTCAGGAGATATCCGCTTCCATAATAATTGTCATTATGCAGAGTAAATACAGGAGGAGTATAGTGCGCTCCGTCAAGCAGGTTGACGGAAGTCACCGGTGGCAGCGCGCCGATGCCTGTGCCTGTAGTGTCAATTTTTATCAGTTCTTCTGCCAGGTTCTGGTCGGTAACAAGATAATCGGAGTTGCTTAACACAAGGGCATGGTCATACGGATGAGCAGCATTGTCCTGCATGAGCGCCGTTAAGAGATCATTGAGCCGACGGGTTTGATGTAATTGTTGAAAGCCGAACAGTGCCGTATGTACCTGCTGTTTCAACCCGGCATCGTCATGCGGAGGCCACATGCCGGTCACTACCAGAAGACCGTTGTTTATTCTTTTCGACAGCACCACCGGTTCATTATCTTCATTGAGCAATTCTTCGATAACACTGCTGTCGCTGTTAATCAGAGGGCAACTGGTATGATAATAAAAGGTTTCCGGAAAATTCGGCCCTATAATGCCATCAGCGTTGCGGGTAAGCATGGAAGCTTTAAAAGATGCGGGGATCTGCAGACCCGAAATATAGCGAGATGCAATTTTTTCTTTCTCCCTATTATGATCGTAGTACGTGATAAATGTTCCGCCCTTGTCCCAGAATTGTTCGAGCGCAGCATGCACACTTTCGGCTTCACTATCAGAGAGGAGGGCTTCATGCCCGTGCATCGATGCAACGACAATATCATATTCCTGCAGTATCGGCAGGGCATCCATGATGCTATTGACTTTTGCGCATACGGCAAGTTTTTCAAGGCCGGGGAAAGCAAAGTCATTTTCGGCCCAGTCGTCGCAAAACAGAAGCCCGGGCACAGGGGTGATTTTTATTTCACGCAATGCTGCGCTACTGTCAAGAGCTGATATGATTATATCTATAGAATCGGTTTTAGAATAAAACCACCCGGCATGTGGAATGGTGTCGAAAGCATTTCCGGCGGTGATAAATATTTTGAAAGTATCTGATTCTCCCAGCCAGGAAGGCAAAAAATTATGGAGATTACTCAGCAGGTCATCGGAAGGTACACCATAAATCCCGCTCAGGTCGATGCCGATAATTTTTTTGCCGGGTTTTTCAACCGGGGGTGTTATACCAAAGAAATCGCCGGGGTTAATGCCCAGGGTAAAGTAGCATGCGCTGCTGTCACAGGCTGTCGTCGCGGCCGCGCCTTCATTGAACATTTGCTGATACATCAGTGTCAGGCTGTTATGTCTCTTTATATCAGAAAACATCATCTGTTGAAATGACTTGCCCAGGGTATCGGACATTGGGCTGAATTTCATTCCGGGTAATTCCATTATGGAAATATCATGAGGACTGTTTATGTCGGTGCGGACTAAAAGCTGCAATGGTGTTTGCAGTGAATTGTCCGACTTCAGGAATCTCAGTGGCAGGTCGACATGCGCTTCCATACCGATATACCGTACCGGCACAATAAAGCGGATTTTTACCTTGCGAAAGCTTCCGGACTGAAGGGGATAGATTCTGAGTTCATATTGATTGTTTGTTACATTAAGAAATGCCGGGTCGCGTTTGAATGACGTTACACTATCATATATTTCTCGTGCACGACGGGTGTCATTTATTTCAGCCTGCATCACACTGTCGCCGATCCACAGCCATAAATCATGGACCACCGAATGTTCGGGAAGCTCGAAGCGGTGAATTATCTCGACATTATTTCCGGGGAACTGCTCGCGGTCGCAGTATTCGATATACAGCGATTGTTCACAATAAGCACCGTAATTCTCGACAGAAAGTGTTGCTTTCTGAATATAGCCTGGTTCTGTATAGTGATGAAAATCTTCACGGATTGAGATCTCGTTAACGGCACAGGCATGGCTGAAGAATATGCTGATCCGGAAAAACACGAAAATAAGGGTGCATTTTCTCATGGGAGTATCTCCTCCGCTGAGGAAAAATATTTGCTGATACATCTATAATATATATACAACAGATGATAAAGCGTCGGGCGAATTTATAGTTCTGTTTTCCAGGAGAAAACGGCAATGACATTCCCTTTATCAGTGTGCCGAAAGACAATGACGTTCCCTTATACAAAAAGGCCGACCTGCATATCACATCACGAACCTTGTTTCATATTGACCAGCCTATTTCTTTCACATTGCCGCCTTTTTTCACCTGTCGTTCCTCGAAAACGTATCCCGCTGACGTTATCCGGAGTCTTGATGACACCCTTTTTTCGCCGGATATTGCGGAAATCGTCATCTACAATCCCCCGGAGTTCTTGAATTTTTCCAGACCGTACCTTTACGCTACCGATGAGCGTTATTTCGATAAAATTCCTGTAATTTTTGTCCACGGTTATGGCGGGACGCCTCGAGAGTTTTCGACCCTGGCTGGAGCGCTGGATATGGCCAGATATCAGCCGTTTTTCTTTTACTACCCTTCGGGGATACGTCTTCAAAAGTCATCACGGATACTGTATGAGATATTTTCTTTTTTCAGCTTTCACAGAGGATGTTGCCCGAATAAAATGATTCCAGGGTGCTGAATGCAACGATAGTTTTAGCAATCAACGGTCAATTTTCAAAAATATGGAATATCGGATATTATATATCACTGACCGGTTTGCAACGGGAACACCACCACCAAACCCCGGTTCTTGAAGATATGTCGGAGACGTTCGGTCCGATAGGATTCAAATTAAACCTTCACATCAGCAACCATACCCCTTTACAAGCACTATGACTTCCTGGCTGAATTCTTCCTGTTCCGGTCTGCCGATATAGCTTATTACAATTAAAGGTTGTTCCCGGCTCGTGTCTGCTTTGTAATCCATTTCCACCATGTATATTAATTATAGAGGAAAAACAGCTCCTCGCGTCCGGTGGAAATCCATGAAACGACGAATTATTATTGTTTCGATAACCCTTTTTGTTGTCCTTGCCGGATGGATCACCGGCGGCATGATCCGTCAGAGAAATGTCATAAAGATTCTCGAAAATTCCACTCCCGAACAGATCCTTCCTCGATTATATAAAAAAAAATATCCGCAGGTACGGGTCCTGAAAAAAGCGGTCGGGCATCACGATGAAACAATCCGGATTAAAGCCGCGTATGCGCTGGGTGAGACAAAGGACAAGCGTGCGGTGCAATCGCTTGTCAATGCACTGGCCGATTTTAGTCCCGGTGTGCAACGCGCTGCCGAAAACGCATTGAAAAAAACCGGTAAGCCCGCAATTCCAGCGCTCAGGCGCGTTATGAAAAATATCAAGCCCGGCGATAACGGCGAGCGGGTCGCGGCGATTATCGTTTCCATTCAGGGAAATGATTGCGCGGATTTCATGATGCAATGTGTGAAAAGAAAAAATCAGTATACCCGCGCATATGCTGCAATGGCGCTGGGAATGCTCAAAGAGAAACGGGCTGTTGATATTCTCATTGACGCGGCACGGGACAGCAATCCGTTTGTCAGGAAGTTTGCCTGTGAGGCACTTGGAAATCTCAGGATGGATAACGCTGTCCCGGTCCTTGTTGAAGCGCTTGGTAATGCCCGTTTTGAAACACGAACCGCTGCAGCGGAGGCGCTGGGAAAAATAAAAGACACGATCGCAACTCCCGCTTTGCTCGCCGCGCTCGATGACTCGATCACGGAGGTTGTCGAGTATGCACTCATGGCACTTGACTCGACAGGGGACAGTAAAGCGCTGGTGCCGCTGCTTCATATTGTCAAAGAAAAAGGGCGTATCTGGAACGCTCATTCCGATCTGCTGATACGTGCGTGCACGGCCTCGGGCAGGACCGCGATCGATACGGTGAAAGCGCTTCTTGATGATCCTGATGATGATGTCAACAGAATCGCAATGGATATAGTCAATTTATCAGACAACCCCGCAGCAGAACAGATACTGCATGCCGCGCTTAATCACCCCGGGTACCGCGTGCGGAAAAATGCCGTTGTCGCACTCGGAAACCGGAAAGACACCAGTGCTGTTGAAAAACTTATCGCCATGCTGAATGATACCAGTTCCTATATCCGCCGGGATGCGATAATCGCACTGGGAAAAATCGGTTCTTCCCGGGCAATCGGGCCCCTCGTCGCTATTATAGAAAGTGTCCCGGGACAGACTTCGCAGCATTTTGATGAAACAGCCGTCTGGAAAGCAGCAGTTATGAATTGTGGCGCATTGAAAGCCGGGAAAGCAGTGGCGCCGCTTATTCGGATCCTCTCGGATACAAGTCTTATGCAGCTCCGCTGTTTTGCCGCGCATGCACTCGGAGAGATCGGTGATTCATCGGCAGTAAAACCCCTCATTGCATGTCTGGATGAAAAACCGCCGGAACAGCTTATCGACAATATCACTCCGCTGGATATCAGGGCATCGTCGGCAATTGCACTCGGCAAGATTGGCGATTTCCGGGCAACAAAACATCTGCTGCAGCTTTTTGACAAAAAAGAAAAGGCGCTCAGGCTCGATGTGTTCCGTTCGCTTGCAAAGCTGAAAAATCCTTCTTCAGTACCGCGCGTAGTCGAATTTCTTGCCTCGACCGACAGTGATCTGGTTGAGGAGGCACAGGCGTCGCTTATCGATATAACCGGCCAGGATTTCGGGGGAGATGCTGACAAGTGGAAATCCTGGCTTGAAAGAAACAGCGGCGGAACGGGAGATGATGGATGAGGAATCGCATTGTGGTATTAAAAACGTATCATTCATGAGAATCGTATCAGTTTTTGCGTAAGCCGTTCCGTTTCAACTGCCCGGAATACACCGCTGTTGATCTGATGAGCTGTTTTTAGTCAGCAGTCAGCGGGAAGAGATCAGACAAAACAAGAGGTCCCGATGATAAATATTCAAGAATAAGGAATTCCGCACGAGCACACTGTATGACCTACCAATTAAGGAAAAATGGTGGTATGCCATTACCGTCCCCGGTAGGTCCGCAAGCGCTCAAAGACCTGCTTTATTATGTGTATCACATGCGGCCGAAGCTCCTCAACAGCGGCACTACAAAGGCGCTGTTCGTTTCGTGGATAGGCGGCGGACAGCGGATGAACGCCCGCTCGATAAACAAGGCGTTCGAGCGGTTGCGCAGCAAATACGGCTTTGGCCGAAGCTTTGCCCCGCACAAATATTAAAATGCCTGCTGCCGCGGCTTGGCGGTATACGGGCATTTTTCCCTTTAGCTGCCTTCCTTCTTCTTCCATATAATGATAAAACCCATCAAGAATCCCGGAAATTATATTTTTATCCAGGTATTCTACAT
>WJKA01000107.1 GCA_014729375.1 Chitinivibrionales bacterium | reverse complement strand
GTAATCGAGCTGCTCATGAATTATTCATGGCCGGGCAATGTCCGCGAGCTTCGCAACATGCTCGAAAGGGCAATACTTCTGGCAAACGGCAAAAAAATCAGCATCGAACATTTTCCGGGAATGGAAACCTGGAACAGAACCAATACAAGCAGTGATACGCCCCGGAACCTCGAAGAAATCGAAAAAATGCACATTGTTAAGGTGCTCCAGGAATGCAACGGCGATAAAAACAAGGCATGCAAAGCCCTGGGAATGTCACTGAGCTCACTGTACCGTAGGCTGGGAAAAATTGGCTGAAATGAACAGAAAATGATTGGACACATCCCACCTGCCACGCACCCGTTTTTCCCGGTTTTAAGAAAACTTTTCCCGGAAATGCGAAATATCGCCGGCGTCAGGCAGGGGAATTCACTTTTTTACGTTGCTTGATCTCCCTGGCCGCTTCATCAAAAAACCGGGGTATTTTTTTAATGCCCGCTTCAACTTTTTCTTTCAGTGCAGTCCATGATGAATCATCAGCACTGTCATCAAGCAGTTCTATCTCTCGTTTGCCTTTTTCGATTGCGCGTTCGATCCTTTTGATCGCTTTTGCTCCTGCCGCCTTATTGCTGCCCGAAGATACCTGTTCTTTTAAAATCTCAGCCTGCTTCTGCAAAAGCCTGTACTGCTCCTGCACTGCAATCCGGTACACTTCTTTTTCACTTACAGCCATATGCGCATTCTATCCTTCATGCCGGTGAAACAATTCCAAGAAAATCTCATCAGTCTGTGCGGCCATGGAGCAGTCGTGCTGGTGCAGCCGGGAATTTTCTCCGCAATTCCATCGCACACTGCACTCTTTTTCAGTAATCTCAATTATTGGATACCGCTTATTCTGTTCGGCAAGATCGCCGATCCGCCGGGCAAAATCAAAATTCATGGAATACGCGGGCATCGAAAACCGGCGCTCAATATATTCACAATTGCTTTTTTGAAGTTTCCGCCAGTTGGGGTGCTCTTTTTCAAAAATACGGGCCCCTTCATCCGATAACACTGCACCTCCATTTATATCAGAATTTCCTGCTTTCACCTCATTCATTATGCATCATCCAGTCAAGTACCGGGAGATAAATCGACTTTGTTCATTTATAAGATCAAATTCCATGCCATACCCAAAATCTTTATTGCCTGATAATCCTAAATTCCGCAGTTGAGTGTGGATGATACGTGTAAGATGTTGTGTGAGATTGAGTTGTGAAAAACGTAGTCCTGCCCGGGGAGGTAAGGCGAGGCTTTTCGCAATTCAAGATTGCGGAATTTGGGATAATATACCTTGTCGGAATATAGCCCGGATTATTCATAAATTCACCGCAGAGAAATTATGTCGTCTTGTTCGTATATTCGGTGACGTATTCATTCGAATCTCATTCCCTGCCGACCGCCGACTACTGCCGCTCCGGGGTGAAATCTCTGTAAATTTGTGAACAGGTTTGAGTAATCAGCCCATCCTGTTTTTCATAATTGCAAATAACTTTTATCAGAAGCGGCAATGTTATTTTTTGCATTTCCGTTAACCGGCGCTCAATTCATTGGCATAATATTAGCTTTTTAATAGTTGCTTGGCAGGAACCAAATCTGGTGGTTGATAGAACCATTAACCGTTTAATAGACTATGTGTCCAGGCGCCGAAGAGTGCCGGGCAGTGTACAAGGACAACGGGCATGAGCAAATCAAAACGAATTCTCATTGCCGATGATGATGAAGCATTGTTATTCGCCTTTCAGCGACTGTTCAATGATGCGGACATTGCTATTGATGCAGCAGAATCGGTTGATCATGCTCGTCAACTGATCGATAATCATCCGTACGCACTGGTAATAAGCGACCTGCGTTTCGGCGATGACGGTGATGAAACAGGAGCTGAAATTATCCGTCACGCCAGAAAAAAAAGTCCGCAGACAAAAACAATTCTCTGGACCGCATACGGTAATGACACAGTGGAAAAAAGCCTGAAAGAGGTACGGCCGGACCAAGTGCTGACAAAACCGGTCCCGTCGGAAACAATCCGTGACATACTGAAAGAAATGGATTTGCTGTAAGGTGATTTCAGCGCTGAAAAACAGCAGAATTTTTGCACCATAGATTCCCCCGGGGACCGCAGGAGCATGAAACCATCCTTCCGTCAGAAGCTATGCAGAACAATCTGATTCACACAAAGGGGATAGCCGTATCCGAAGGTATTGCCGCGGGCAGGTGCTGGTTTGTAGCAAGGACACTTCACCCTGTCAATCAAAAGCGGACCGTTTCCCGTCGTTTCCATGAACGTGAAGAGAGCAAAATCCGTCATGCACTCCAGATCATGAGTTTTGTGATGGAACATGCTATTGAGGAAGTCCGGAAACGTGCGGACAGACAGTATGTTCGCATGTTTGTGGCTCTTAAATCCATGATACACGATCCAATGGTGCTCAAAAAAATTGTCGATGTTATTCACGCTGAAAACTATTCTGCGTTTTATGCTGTTTGTGAAGTATTCCGCAATTTCAGAAAGCAGCTTGAAGAAAGCAATCTTTCACTGGTGCGGGAGCGGGCATCCGACCTTATCGAGATAGAAGAGGGGCTCCTGGATGCTCTGGTCAATCCTCTTTCGCTGGTAAACAATGCAGCACAGAATCATACCGGCGGAGCAGGGCGGATAGCGCTGATCGGCACGCTGACCCCGCGGTTTGTGCTCGAAATGCGGGGACGGGATATCAGGGGGATAATTGCCGGGGCCGGCGGTCCCACTTCGCACGCGGCAATTCTCTGCCGCACGCTGCTGATACCCTGTGTCAGCGGAGTACAGGGCATCCACAACCGGGAATACGGGGCACTGCATGCAGCGCTTAACGGTTCGACCGGCGAGGTGGTCTTTTCCCGTACAGAGATGCATGAACCGTCACAGTACCTCAAAACACACGTCCGCAACCACAATCGAAGCCATGCAAATAAATTGCCGGAAATCAGCCTGTTTGCCAACCTCAATCTGTCCGACCATGCAACCCGGGCCTTGGCCGCGGGCGCGCAGGGAGTCGGCTTGTACCGCACCGAGCTGGAATTTCTCGCCGCAGGAAAACTGCTTCCTACACGACAGCAGGCAACACGGTATCGCAACGTAGTAATCACCATGATGGGCCTTCCGACAACTATCAGGCTGCTCGATGTCCGGCGGGATAAATTTCTGCCAATATTCGAAACAATGAAACGGCCGCCAAAACTCGACTGTGAAGGCGCTGATTTTCTCTTGTCGCATCCGGGTATGCTCAGGGCACAGGCAAGAGCAATAGCAAACGCCGCACTCGTTGGACCAGTGAGAATTCTGTATCCTCTGATAAAAAATCATTCGCAGTTTCTCCAGTTGAAATCCATCGTACAGGAGGGTATTGACGATGTTGGCGAACTCGATATACACCATGGCATTATGCTTGAATTTGTCGACTCATGTCACAATGCGGGAAATCTCCTGAAAGAAGCGGATTTCTGCAGTATCGGTACCAATGATCTGATTCAGGATATGTTCGGAATCGACCGGGAAACAGGCGCAAAGAAAACATTGCGCAGCAAAAAACAAAGAGATGCATTCTGTGAGGTACTCGGTACAGTTGCCGGCAAGGCACACAATGCCGGGAAATCACTGGCAATCTGCGGCGAGTTGGCATCCGACATTCAATGGATAAGCCGTTTTGTTGAAATGGGCATTACCGAGTTCAGTGTGGATATTCATCAGATAAAACCGATCATTCAAGCCATGAAACATCATGCATAGTAAAAACAGGCTGTCTGTTATCGAAATCCGTAATTTCATTTGCATTTTTGAAAACACAATGAGAAAAAACGTATGTTTCACGACAGTTTTTGCGCAAAAATCACGCATATCCAGGATACCTGCAGTGGCATTGTATTTGCTTTTTAATCAAAGTAGTTACTCAGGTATATACTGCCTGTCATTCCGGCTTTTGCCGGAATGACGGTCTAAACCTTTCATAGAGACCAGAGTAATTACTTTTTTAGAATAATATTACTAACAGAACCGGGAGCATTATCCGTTATTGCACCGCGCTCGAAAATTTTGATTGAATGGATTATGCTATGAACACGTTGAACAATGGCAAGCATTTACTTCTTGTTGATGATGAAGAAGCGATTATTTTTGCACTGAAACGGGTATTACGGCGTCCCAGAGTAACAATCGATACCGCTGGCACACTTGAGGATGCAAAATCTTGTCTGGATACGGCTGAATATGATGCACTCGTTGCCGATATGCGATTGACCGGTTCGGGCAGCATGGAGGGTTTCGAAATAGTCGCCTATGCCAGAAATCATCAGGACCACTGCAAAATACTGGTAATTACCGCGTTCGGCGATGATGAAATCCGCGAAAAGGTATTCAACCTGGGCGCGGATGTCTATCTCGAAAAGCCGGTTTCTCCCCGGACGGTGAGCGATATGCTCGAATCGATCGGTGTTTTCAGCAAAGTATAGCATACCGGCAGGTATTACCCCTGAAAACAACAGGTTACCCTGCATTACTGTTTTCCAGCGGAAGACAGACTTCAATGGTCGCGCCCGGCGGGGGGGTATTGTTGTATGCCCGGATAGCCCCGCGATGGCTTTCGATAATATGGCGAACGATACTCAGGCCAAGACCGGTCCCGCCTTTCCGGGTGGTAAAAAACGGCTCGAACAGCCGGGGCAGATTTTCTTCCTCAAATCCATTGCCGCGGTCGACAAAACTGATATATACCATCTGATGCTCCACCCGGGGAACAGTGATAGCGACCGGGGTATTGTCCGGTGAATGCTGGACAGCGTTATCAAGAAGGTTGACAAATACCTGCTGAAGTCTGGTTTTATGCCCGCCTATCGTCAGGGGCTTCACTGTTTCCGGTATTTCAACCGATACGGGATACTCTGCATTCTGTTCATTGGAAAGTCTCCATGACGACAGCGCGTCGTTAATGAGCGCATCGATTGGTATCGACTGAAAATCCTCCGTGCGAACAGGCCGTCCGAGCGCAAGAAGGTCTTCCATCAGCGCGGAAAGCCGGGAAACCTGAGTTTGAATGTGGTGTTTATACGGATCAAACTCCGGATCATCGCCGACATCCTGAAACAGCGCTTCAGTAATCGCCATTATCGCATTGAGCGGATTGCGGACTTCGTGTGCAACGCCTGATGTCAACTGTCCAAGCATTTTAAGCTCATTCGCCTGACGGAGCTTTTCTTCAAGTTCGCGACGGGACAATTCATGGGCAATATAGCGGGCAAATATCTGAATCAGATGGATTTCATCTTCACTGAACCCGCGTTCTGCAGTGTCGGTCGCACAAATCAAGCCGAGATAATTCGTATTATAGTCAAGCAGCGGTACCGTCACCATGGATTTGAACGGAATGCCTCCCCCGCCGTCGCTGCGCGCAATAACTTCTCGGAGACTGCCCTTGTGTTGCCGGACTTCTTTGTCTCCGAACAGCTTTTTATTAAGCATAAACGGCACACCCCGGTCACCGCGGTGAAAAAGATTATGGTTGTGGACCTGCGAAATCAGCCCCGCATCCCTGCCCCCTCTCTGATAGACGGTTACATGCGGGATTTTCAGTATGCTTGCAATGCTCAGCGCGATCTGATCGTACATATCTGAAATCGATGAGTTGAATGCGGTCGACATTGCATACACGGCCTCAAGCGCCTGCCTTCGCTCGTCAAGCTGTTGCTCAACCTGGATCCGCTCTTTTATTTCATTGGTAAGAATATGCTGTGTGTCTTCGATCCGCGCGGACTGGTCGTGCACCCGCTTCTGGAGGATGGTCCCGGCATGACGGAGTTTATCTTCCATGCTCTTCCGCCGGGTAATATCGAGGCCGAAAATATTAATATACTGTTCACCGCTCACCGGCACTGCAGTGAGATAAAACCATCGATTATCGTTTTGTACTTCAAAACCGATATTTTTTCCACTATCAATTGCTTCGGCAAGGGCCTGCTGCCATTTCGGCCCGACCCTGGCGCCATCCTTCCCTTTCCATTGGTGCACAAGCGGCTGCGCGGCAGTATTGGCGTATAAGAGTTTGCCGTCGGAACCAATCCGCATAACCGGATAAGGATCCTCCTCGGGAAACCGGGCAATGATCGCAATTTGTCTGGTCCTTTGGGCTACGTCCTCCTTAAGCCTCGACTGCTGCAATTCCAGCATTTTTTTTGCTTTCTCAAGCTGCCGTGTCCGTGAAGTGACAATCTTTTCGAGATTGCCATGGGCATCCTGGAGCTTGTTGCGGCTTGCACTGAGCTCCCCGAACAATGTCGCATACGGCCGCTCAAGACTGTCGGCAATAACCGCACGGTATAGCAGAAAAAATGCACCGGCTTTCAAAACATGACCCAGATAATTATAAAATCCGTATACGTCACTTTTATAAAAAGTAAATGCAATCTCGGAAACGATTGTCAGAATTATTGAACCTGCAACTAACAGAAAAACATTCTTTTCAATACGGCGCCGACTCAGGTACAGGAGTACCAGCGCACAAACAAACGCGCCTGCAATAATGAATTCACTGTAAATTTTGAATCCGGTAAGACCGCTCCGGGGAATAAAACAAACCGGAAACACCGGAATAATAAAAACCGACAGCAGCCCTGAGGCAACAAGTGCACCATAAATACATAAAGCGAGTACGGGCCGGAGCCTTTTCTGCAAAAATACCGGCGCCAGAATCATGGAGAATGCCTCCAGGTACCTGGCCTGGATCCAGAGCTGGGTTGCAGCATTGGAGCCGGCCGCTTGAAATATACCCATCCCCTTATAGGTCATTGTATGAACAAAATCAAGGACCGCAACTGATGTAAACGCAATCCCGATAAACAGAAGAAAGCTGTTTTTACTGAATTTCCGGGAATGCCACGCAACCATGAAAATTCCACAGGCAATGATAATACTGAACATTTCTATTACCTGGTGAAACAGAAGATAATTGGAGCGGCTGACAAAATAGAGGAAACCCGCCGCAACAATACCTGCACAACTGTACAGGGACCATTTGAGAGTTTTGCTCATGGAGCCCGTTTTTGCAGGAAGGG
>WJKA01000106.1 GCA_014729375.1 Chitinivibrionales bacterium | reverse complement strand
CTGCATGCCTCCGACATACAGAAACAGCTTGACCGGCGCCGTCCCGGCCAGAGTGCGATTTCAACCCGTCGATCCGAGAAAGACCGGGTCATACTTTACTCCGGGCTTGAACGCGACACAACGCTTGGTACGCCGATTATGCTGCTGGTACACAATGAAGACCATCGACCGGGAGATTATGCTCAGATGCTCTCTGTTCCGCGACCCTCCCATGCCGATTATACCTACCAGGCAAAATTCGGTATTCGCGCCCAAAGCGGGGGCGGACGGGCATCTGCCCGTGAAACAATCGGCAGGGTCTGCGGTGGAGCGGTTGCCGAAAAGTTCCTTTCCGGAACGTTTGGCACAGAAATTATCGCGTGGGTCAGTTCGGTCGGTGATATCCAGACGCCGATGCCCGATATCGACACACTGTCCCGCGAGATTGTCGACACAACCACAACCCGCTGTCCCGACAGCAGTACCGCACAAAGAATGGAGCAACTCATTGCCCGGACCAGAGAGGAACAGGACTCAATCGGCGGCTGTGTCATGTGTGTCTGCCGGAATGTTCCGCCGGGACTTGGAGAACCGGTTTTTGACAAGCTGGAAGCGCTGCTGGCCCATGCAATGCTGTCGTTGCCAGCAACAAAAGCCTTTGAAATCGGCTCCGGATTTACCGCCACGACAATGAAAGGATCACATCACAACGATATGTTCGTTAAAAAGGGTGACGGTCTTGGTACGGTGACCAATAACAGCGGCGGTGTGCTGGGCGGAATAAGCAACGGAGAACCGGTCGTGTTCCGCGTGGGTTTCAAGCCGCCTGCAACGATTGGGAAAGCGCAGAAAACCGCTGATTTCACCGGCAAAGAGACAACGCAGGAGGCCCGGGGACGTCACGACCCCTGTGTTGTCAACCGCGCAGTCCCGATTGTCGAAAGCATGGCTGCAACGGTGCTTGCAGATTGCGCATTGCGCCAGCAGAGAAGGCGACAGCCGGCGCCTCCGATACAACAGCAGCCGTGACTCTCAGCGCCCGCTGAATTCCCTGCACAGTGCAAGGTTATCGGTAATTATCGCATCAAGGTGTGCTCCGTGGATCGGAGCATCGATACATGCCTGGATCGTACCGGGATCGTTGACTGTCCAGCATTGCACCGGCACGCGGCAGTCGCCGATTTTTTCTGGTGTTTCGAGCAGTAATGAATAGTGTGGATGGATAAAATGCAGGGAATCTTTTGCCTGTTCTGAAAGCAATTCCCAGTTGTCCCAATCAGTAAAAACAAATGCATAGCGAACATCAAACCGCGCTGTTGCAGAAATAGCATGATGCACAATTTCCGGCGAAAACGAGCTGAGTGTAATATCACCGCCCGGGCCGTAAAGCTGCAGAGATCTGCATAAAAGCTCCATAAAACAATCCCGATCGTATGCGCCGTCTTTTATTTCAAGAATTATGCTGGTTGCATGCTTTGTCAATGCAAGAACAGTATCGAGGAGCGGGATATCGAGATCAGCGATTTTTTTCTCACGCCGGTAAAGCGACCTGAGAAGTTCGAAGCCGACAGAGCCGACGTCAACGGCATTTCCATTTGTACCGGTGATGGTGGTATCATGAAACACCGGGACCTGATTATCGGAGGTCATCTGAATGTCGCACTCGAACCCGACAAGGCTTTTATTGTTTTCCGGATGATGCATAACCGCTTCAAACGCATCAATTGAATTTTCAGGATATGCTCGCGATGAACCCCGGTGTGCAATAAATTTCATGTACCCGTTCCTCTGGTGCGCTGTCACGCAAGAAATGCATTCTTCAAATGATCAATTGAATTTTTCTGAAAAGCGATAACATCAAACCGGCAGCGGCGATTATTCATTTTGTGTTCCTGCAGATAGTGCCGCGCGATTCTGATAAGCGTCCGCTGCTTTGCACGGCTGACGCGAAAAAGCGGATTCCCATAGCCGGGACCGAACGATGCTTTCACCTCCACGAACACAAGCACGCCGTCAGGATCACCGGCAACAACATCAATTTCACCAGAACGAATCTGATAATTCCGGCAAATTATTGAATAGCCTTCAGCAAGAAGGTATTCGACGGCCCTGTCTTCCGCTGAGCTTCCTTTTTTGCGGGTATTTGCTGTCATACGGACATAATATGAATGAGAAAAACAACAGCAAGGATTGCAATAAGAATCAGCGACAGCCACTGATTGCTCCAGGTTTCGATCCAGAACTCGTTCTGAACAGCCACTTTCCACCAGGGCATACCCCATCTGCTGATCCTTCCCCGCCGTCGGTCACCGCTCCGCCGGTCCGTTATTCGCTGGTCAACTGTGGTATCGCCTTTATGATAGCCTTTAGCCTTTTCCTTGAACCCCGGGATTGACATTGTCGGCTTTTCGATTTTCTCGTCAATATCAACCGAATCAAGGTGTTCAAGCATTTCGGTAATTGAATGATACCGCTCTTTTTTGTCTTTTTTCAATGCTTTGAGGATTATCAGCTCCAGGCGTTTGGGAATGTCCTTTCTTTTGGACGACGGCGGCACGGGAAGCTCGTGTACCTGCTTGTACGCTATTGCGACAGCATTATCTCCTGTAAAAGGAGGCAGTCGCGTGACCATCTCGTACATCACAATGCCGAGAGAGTATATATCGGTCTGTGCATCGGGAGTTCTCCCCTCAGCCTGCTCCGGAGACATATATTCAGGAGTACCGACAGCAACACCGGTCATGGTTATCGTATTATTGGTAAATATTTTCGCAATACCGAAATCGCTCAGAAGCACTGTACCGCTCTTATCGATAAGAACATTCTGCGGCTTGATATCACGGTGGATAACATTCTTTTCATGCGCATATCTGAGCCCGCGGCAAATCTGCTTGGATATATCGATAATATCTGAATACGGCATGGGCTTTTTAGCGGCGGTCCGTTGCGCCAGATTTTTCCCGTCAACAAACTGCATGGCAAAATACCGGTAATTGTCTTCAACGCCGTATTCATATATATTGACAATATTCTGATGCTGCAGCATGGAAATCGCCTTGGCCTCGATCTCAAACCGCATCATCGATTCTTCGCTTTTGGAGGTTACCGGCAGAAGAACTTTAAGCGCAACAATCCGGTTCAACGGCTCCTGGACCGCCTTGTAAATAGCGCCCATGCCCCCCATACCAAGCATACCCTGTATCTTGTAATGCCCGATTTTATCGGGCATCCAGTTAAAATCATCAATCGGATTCTTGCTTTTCATAGACAGCACAAAACTTTTTTGTCAGGGTGAAGAGGTATAATTACGCCGCCACCAGAGTGCGGCAGACATTAAAATAATTAATCCGGTATACAGACACACCAGCGACTGCCACTGGGTCAGGCTCCATAACGACTGATCGAGGAAACAGGTACGCTTAAGCAGCGAAAAAACCGGCCGTGATGCAGTACAGTACGATAATACTCTGCCCCATACAGTCATTCTATCAAACGGGATAAGTATGCCCGAGAAAAATATCTGCGGGATCAATACAATGGGAAGCCAGCTTATGGCGCGGCGGACATTGCCTGAAAAAGCACTGATACATAAACCGAAAAGCACGCCCCCGAATGAGCCGGCCATGAGCAGCAGCATGGTCGCCGGAGAACGATCGATATTTACAAAAACCAAAAACAGGCACGCACCAAAAAGCATTGCCTGGACTATGGCCAGAAAGCCGAATACTATCAGTTTTGATAAAATATACGCCGCGGTTGAGAGCCCGACACGGTATTCCCGCTCAAAACAAAGCCATTCTCCGGCAATCTCACGAACAGAATTCATACCGCCGAACCAGATAGATGAAATTGTTATGCAGAAATAAAACGATAAAGGAAGAAAATTCATGTCCCTGGCAAAAACCAGGGCAAGGAGCCCGGCGATAAGCACCGGTTGCAGTAAAAGCAGGAGCAGATTGCGGGTATCTCTGATAAGAATTCTGGAATATCGGGAGAAGAGAATGCTCAGTTGCCTGGAAAATGAAGCCGATTTCGGTCGGAAAAGTGTCAGCCGCTTTATGTCCTGCGCCTGTATCTGCTGGTCGACAGACCTGGACTTGTTCGGGAGCCGCTTTGTATGCTGAAGTCCCCGGTGGTCCAACTCTCCTTTTGTCAGCTCGTATACCTGCGCAATCGATTCCACACCGAGTTCCTCTTTTATTTCACGTGCAGAGCCGTTGAATCTGAGCGAGCCACTCTGGAGAAAGATAATTCTGTCGCATTGCTCGAGTTGTTCGAGAACGTGCGTGGTAATTATAAGCGTGTGTCCTCTTTCGGAAATTTTTTTAAACAGATGCATAAACCGCTTGATTAATCCCGGGTCGAGTCCGGCAAGAGGCTCATCGAGAAACAGCAGGGTGGGCGAAGACAAAAGCTCGATACCGATATGCACCCGTTTTGCCTCTCCGCCGGAGAGCCGTGATATCCGCCGGTCTGCTGCATGGTGAAGCCCCAGCAGGTCCATGACTTCATTGATCCGTTGCAGCCGCTCTACTTCGGAGCTGTCTTGTGGAAGGCGGAGCACGCTTTGTTCGTTGAATGTCTCCTGTACGGTCAACTCACGGTGAAGCAGGTTTTCCTGGGCAACATACCCGACACTTGTACTGAACGCTTTGAAAAAACGTTTCAGGGGGAGACCGTTATAATAAACAGCGCCGCTACTCAGCCGGATTTGCCCGGTAAGAGCCTGTGACAAGGTGGTTTTTCCCGCTCCCGAAGGACCAAGTATTGCAACAAATTCACCGGGATTTATCTCAAAGGATACGGAATCGAGCAAAAACGCTTTTCTGCTCCGGACGCAAACCCCCGTGGCCTCAAGCTTGACACGATTGCAGTCTTCCGCCTGCACAAAGCGGCCATCAAGAAAAAAATATCTGTACGGGCCTATCTGAATAATGTCGTTATTTCTTAAACCGATATTCTGTACTGGATTTCCGTTTACAAACGTGCCATTGCTGCTGTTAAGGTCGGTGAGTATATATGCGCCGGTGACATCCCGGACTGCTCTGGCATGCAGGCGGGACACCAGAGGATGGTTTATCTGGATATCGTTACTGCTGTCTCTCCCGATTTGTATCTGGTCCCGGGGCGCCTGTTCCCGTATGCGCTGTTCGGTGCTCGGTGATAACCGGACGGGGCGGAGTACAAGCTGTTTACCGGAACGGTGAACCGCGAATGCGGCAATTCCCATGCTCAACAAATCACCGTCATTGAGTCCGCCTTTCCGCACTTTTTGGTTATTCAGCATTATGCCGAACGAACTGCCGGAGTCTTCGATAACCGGAACTGGTTTTTGTAAATGAATACGCGCGTGGATTCGGGAAATGCCAACGCCCAGGACCGTGATATTGCATGAAGAATCGCGGCCGATTGTAATACTGCTTCCGTCCAGTGAAAAAACGTATTCAGAGGCGGAACCGGTCTCGTTTGCCACACCAGTGTTTTTTTTTGTTTGCCTCAATTGCAGGCTCGCTCTCCGCCGGAAGATATTTCGTTGCGGACTATTGAAACGAGCTCGTTCCGGGCGACACGCAAATCGTCGTTGAATATTCTGTATTCATACTTGCCTTCTGCCGCGGCAAACTCCATCTCTTTTCCGGCATTGTGCAGCCGCAGCGCAATTGTTTCTTCACTATCCGACTTTCGTCCCCTGAGCCGCTTCTCAAGGACCTCCAGAGACGGGGGCAGGATGAGAATACCAACCGCTTCGGGGTATACGGTATCAAATTTCTTTTTCCCGTACACATCGATATCCATAATTATGTGCTTTCCCGAACCGACAATGCGATCGACAAATGCTTTAGGTGTTCCATAATAATTGCCGTGCACAATCTGCCATTCCGCAAACTCATCCCTACTAATCCGGCGCCTGAATTCATCTTCGGATATAAATGAATAATGGACCCCGTCAATTTCACCTTCTCGCGGCATGCGCGTGGTTGTTGATATGGAATATACCATATCGGGGACCGTATCTTTCAGGTGGTTCAGCAGCGTGGTCTTTCCCGCACCCGACGGCGCGGAGACTACGAATATTTTCCCTGTTTTTTTCACAAACACACTGTCCGGAATAGAGTCGGTAATTATCTCTGCACAGGAATGCCTGGAAACTTCTGAATCAGGCCTGATATTCAGGAACCGTTTTCCTCATCAAACGCATCCCGTTCTTCCTGCTTCCTGTTTTCCGAATCAATCTGGTCCTGGATTGTCTGACGAACGCGGAGCTCATGTTTGACAAAATCTTTTTCTTTCAAAAGCAGATATTCAAGTTTGGATAAATGATTGATTATGCTATTCATTGTCTTGCTGATTACAAGAAAAAGAACAAACATTATTACAAAAGCGGCTATGGCAATAATATAGTGAAGAAGCATGAAAGAAATATCTGATTGAAAATACACATTAGATACAGATATTTTTTAAAATAATTATCCGGCAGGCAGGAAACGTAACGTATGCGACAAAATATTTAGCCGGATTGGGGCTGATAGCCGGAAAAAAGTGTATATTATAAGAAAGACCGCAGGGGGTGCTGCGGCACTATTCTTCACCCTGAATAAAAGGAAAAACCTTTATGAAATGGTATTTATTTGCATGCAGTCTGGCACTTGCCGGTTTCGCGTTTTTGATGGGTTGCGGTGATGATGATTCAAATCCTGCGGCAAGCAGCGGAAGTACTGTATACATCGGCGAATGGGTTGACACACTTCCTTCCAATCCTTTCTTTTTGCCGCGGACGGTATACATGCATGCAATTATCGATGAAGACTCGTCGTATGAACTGTATTCGTGGTATGAAGGTAACGATACTGCCCTGATTCATATTGGTACCTGGACAGAAAGCGGAGACACACTGTTTCTCACCGGCGATTCATGCGCGGTATATGACACCACCCAGCAGGCGCTGGCTCCAAGGACCTGTCCGCAGGCTCCGGCAGCAATCCCGATCAATATTTCCGATAACCGATGGACAATCGCCATAAAAGACCTTGATCCTGTTGCCGAAGCTCTGAACATTGACATCAACGATTCCATGATACAGCAGGTAGAACTGATTCTTGACAAAATAAATTAGCCATCTCTGTTGAGGCCGCCATACATCTGCACACCAGCGTCTCTTCCCTGCACCGGTCTTCTCAGATACGAAAGCCTATGCCGAGATACACAAGACGCGCGGGGGCAATCGTACCCCCGGCTTCTTCAAATTCCGCATTGAAAAGGTTCAGTGCGGAAAATTCTCCCCACATCCGGGCCTTGTATTCACACCGTACTTTGACATCTGTCCGGAAATATTCATCAAGCTCCCGCTCCGGAGGAATAACTTCAGGCTCAGGACCGTCATAAATAATTCTCACATCTTTGATGCTGGGGGTCTGCCAGTTCAGGTAGCTCCGCTTGCCGACAACCCCTTCATCGAAATGAATATCAAGCGAATAATTGCCGAATGTTTTGCTGAGATCAAAGCCGAAACTGGCTTTCACTGACGGCACATAATCGAGCGGGACATTATAATGCATGTCTTCAGATTTCTGAAATGTGATATTAAAAAAAGGAATAATCCATTCCACCGGCGACCACGCCCCTTCGAATTCGATGCCCTTTGACCATGCCGCAGCAAGATTCCTGAATGTAACCGGAACGACAAAATGGCCGGCAGAATCGACCTCCAGAGAATTGACATCGATATAGGGCAGAATCAGGTCCTGCATATCATTGTAG
>WJKA01000105.1 GCA_014729375.1 Chitinivibrionales bacterium | reverse complement strand
GGCTGGAACAACCAATGATTGTATGCTTAAACTGTTTCTTCACGGCAAGGCCCTGGACAAAAAATCCGATGAGTTAATCGGGGTATTTGAAGATATACTTACTGCTCCTGCTTTGACCGACAGGAAACTGCTTCGCGATTTGCTCTATGAAATGCGGAACGATTACACCGCATCCATAATCAACGCAGGGCACAGCTATGCCATGACAAATGCGGCATCCGGCCTGTGCCTGTCTGAGTGGGTCAGCGAGCAAATTGACGGTATTTCTCAGTTGCGATTTCTGAATGAACTGGTGAAAAACGAAGCTATCGACGTACTTGTTAATGCAATGCAGCAGCTCCACGCCTCGCTGATAACCCGAAATTCGTGCAGGCTCTCGGTCACCGGCGATAATCCGTCCTCCCAGGCATCCGGATTGGAGCGCCTGCTTGAAAAACTTCCGTCGGAAATCGCACACCCGGTACAGACGGCATGGAAACCTGCACAGGACCTTTCAGGGAAAGGGATCGAAATAAATGCATCCGTAAATTTTGTGGGCCAGGCCTGGAAACTCTCTTCACCCGGCCCGCAAGACGTCGGTCTGCTGCACCTCCTTGCCCGGAACCTCTCAACAGGATACCTGTGGGACAAAGTCCGGGTTGAAGGTGGTGCATACGGCGGCATGTCGGTCTATTCCTCAAGTCACCCGGTGTTTGCCTGCGGTTCCTATCGCGACCCCAATCTGGCCGGAACACTCACTCATTTTACTGATGCTCTGCGGTTTGTTTCCAGCGATCTGACACAGGACCAGATTGACCAGAGCATAATCGGCACTATCGGCCGTATCGACAAACCTAAAACCCCGCACTCAAAAGGATTTTCCGAAACAATAGCGCTTCTTTCAGGACGAACCAGGGAATACCGGCAGGAGGTGCGCGATGCGGTTCTTTCTGCGACCCAAAAAGACCTTCACAATATCTCGCGTGGTATTCTGGAACAGAAAGAGAGTGCGATAACAGTGCTGGGAAATGCAACATCATTCAGTGAAGCAGAAAAGGAAGGGATTACGCTTTTTCGTGAACCGCTTTTGAAAAACAGCTCTTCATAAAGGTACGCATAATCGGTACCGCTTCAAAATTGACTTTAATCAATTGTCAATATAGAGCAGTGGAATTGCGCCGTGGTTTTTTGTGACCGTGATTATATCAATTACGTACACCAAAGCTCAATCTCTCCGTTCAGAAAAGGCTTTTCTGAACAGGTTCTGGCAAAAAGACGGGAATATCCTTCCGGACATTCCCGTCTTCCAATCATAACATCCCCAAAATGACCTTATTCAGGCAGTCATGTCTACTTCATTATCACTTGACTGGTTCCGGCGCTCATTTTGCGCCTGCGCTTCACGTGCCTCACGATTTTCCCTGGCCTGATCAGCCTCACGATCTTCGCGGTTTCGCTCCGCGCCGGCCGCTCTTTCAACCTGTGCGGCGTTATTTGTCGCCGATTCGTTCACTCTGTCTACCGGCATCATACCTCCAGATTTAATGAATACACTTCTCCCATTTTTTGTATCGGTATATTTTTAAAAAACTTTAGAAAAAAAATTAGTTTTTTTTGGGTTTATTCAATTGCACAATTATTATTTCAGAAAGTATACTTGAACAATCAGATGTATTAGAACAGGAATGATTGCATGAAATGTCGCAAATCCGTCACAGCAGCCATCGCAGCATATACACTCTGCTTTCTTGGAGTGACTGTATGCCCGGGTGCTGAAATTAAACTGAAAAACGGAAAAACATTCAGCGGAGATATTATCTCGGAATCTGAAAATTTTATCATGCTTAATACCGGCGGTCCGGAAATCAATATTTCAAAGGCGCTTATCAGCGAGATTGACGGCGCCCCGGTTCAGCATCCATTTCCGGCCGCGTCTGAACAACCGGGCAAAAAATCCGGAAAAGAATACCGGAAAATTACTTTCACTCATGGTAGTGCCGTGACAATTACTTTGAAAAATGGAACGTCCTTCAGGGGTAAAATTCTTTCGGAGAATGCAAATCTTATTATCCTTGATGTTGACGGTTCGCGGGTAAATATTTTCAAGAATATGATTGATTCGATCAACGGTAAAAAAGTTAAAAAAGAGGCTCCTGTTCCGGAGGAACACAAATCATCTCCCGCTGTAACTCCATCACAGACTCCCGGCCGCAAACGGGCGGATAAACAAAAAGCGGAGACGCCCGCTCCGCCGGAATCACCGGTGAACGATTCGGCAAAACAGGTAGAAAACAAAACTGTGCAAATACCCGATTCATCTTTGGCAGAAAAGCACTCTGCTGCCGCGCCCCCGGTCACACCGGATTCCCCTGAACAATCGCCGGTCAGCAGCACGGGAGCGGAGGAGAAATCCGCCGCGGGGGAAGTGCTGGCAACACAATCAGCACAGCCTTCTCCTGCACAATCACAGCCAATCTCACCGGACCCAGAGAAAACCCAACCGGCAACCAGGACTGAATCGACGAAAAAACGTACGAATAAATCCACTTTTCCAGCGGTCCAGGCACCAGCACCTTCACCACCGGTTCCTTCTCCGGTACAGGCCCCGGTGACCGCTCCGGTTCCTCAGCCACAGGCGCCGGTTCAACAGGACGTTTCTCGCGCCCGATCAACCCCCAATACGTCCTCTGTCGCGTCGGTAACCAGACCGGTTGAATCCCTTCCTCAAACCAACCGGGAAATGAGTACACACAAAGGCACAAAGAATGATATACCGGATATTCAGCGCTTGATGGAAAAACTGAAATCGCCGCTACACAAAAACCGCATAATTGCCGCAATTTCGCTTGCACAGATGAAAGAAGAGGCAGAACCTGCATTAGAATTGCTGATCGGCGCGTTTTCAGATACTGTGATGTATACCCCAGACAGTACAGAGCAGGTAATCGACCGGCCGACATCGGTAAGCGATGAGGCCGCGGGCGCGGTGATTGCAATCGGATCCGATGCTGTCAAGCCGCTTGTTTCCGCGCTCGAGCATCCTGCATGGCCCGTCCGGGCGCAGGCGGCATACTCGCTTGGAGAAATCGGGGACCTGAAAGCCGATAAGCATCTTATCCGTACCCTGACCGATACAAGCCTTTTCGTTCGTGACAAAACGATGAGTGCACTTGTCAATCTCAATAATCCCAGGCCGCTTATCCGTGCATTGAGAGACCGGGATTCGGATTTGAAAAAGAATGTCATTGAAGTACTTGGTGCGATGAAAGCCGCCGATGCGGTTGAACCGCTTATCAGGCAACTGGAAAACCGGGATTCGTATGTACGGGAAAAGGCGGCATATGCTCTGGGGGAAATAGGCGATTCCCGTGCAGTTGAACCGCTTATCGGGCTGCTTGATGACAACATTTCATTTGTCCGGCATAATGCAATCGAAGCATTGGAAAAGATCGGGGACAAAAGCGCAATCCAGCCGATCAGGTCCGCATTGAAAGATCAAAGCTCCTATGTGCGCGAAAAAGCGGCAATCGCGCTCAAGACACTCACGAAAATAGAATTTGATAAATTTACCGGCGATCTTGAGTCGCTGATTTCCGCGCTCCGTCATGAAGATTCTGATGTTCGCAAAAAGGCGGCAAATACCCTCTGGCTCAGGACCGGAAAAAAATTCGGCACCGATTATGAAAAGTGGAAATCATGGTGGGAAGCCGGCAAAAAGGAGAAACAGCAATCGAACAAAACCGGCTCGTAACATCCACTCCGTTTTCATTGACCTGCCTCTGTATGCGCATTCCACCGGCCGTTGTGCTTTCAGCAGCCTGCCTCATTTTTTGCTGTGCGGGAGCAGTCTCTCAGTTTTATCCCGACTCCTATTACACCGAAGACCGGACTTACGTCAATAAACCACTTCAATTTTCACTTACCTACCGGGGCAACTGGGACATAATTACCGATCCGGACCGTATGGACAGGGCAAACAAGGAAACCGCGGCCGCGCTTGCACAAACCGGTGTTGAACTGCTGTATATCGGCTCGACGTACGAAGGAACACAGGCTACCCGGGGAATTGCCGCAAACCTTAACTTGACTAGCAGAGAATATGCCGAAAAAATCCGTACACTTATGAAAAACTCTATTCAGGAAGACATGGGACTTACCGAATTCATGGCCCATGATAAATATATGATAAAATGGCAGTTTGTCAAAAGCGGCTTTCATTTCATTGAATTCTTCTTTACCCTTGACACATACAATATCAGAATTGCTTTCTGGACTACGCCGGAACTTATGCCGAATTTCATGCCTGTCTATGAAGAAATACTCAGTACCCTTACAATTATTTCACGATATTAAAACCGGATTTTCAGCATGCACATACTGTACTATATAACTGCGCACGGCTATGGCCACGGTGTCAGGGCCTGCACAATAGCCAATGCTTTCAGCGATTCGGTACGGGTTACTTTCCGGACGTGTTTGCCGGAACCGTTTTTTGCAGAAGAAATGGACCGTCCCTTTTCGTATTATCCGGGACAATTCGACTGTGGATGTTTTCAGCGGGATTTTGTGACCATTGACATGCAAAAAACTATTGCAGCATACGCCGAGATCGACCGCCGGAACGAGCGGATTCTTGGCCGTGAAGTCGCGTGGTGCAAAGAAAACCATGTTACCGGGATTGTTGCCGACATACCGCCGTTTGCCTTTGAAGTCGCTGCCCGGGCAGATGTACCGTCGGTCGCGGCGACCAACTTTACCTGGCATACCATTTATGCCCCTTTTGCAGACCGTTTTCCGGAGTTTTCTCCGTATGTCGAAAAAATAAAATACCAGTATTCGCTGGCTGACTGTCTGCTTGATATTTCACCGGCAAGCCCTATGGAATCTTTCAGGAAACGGATTTCCATGCCGGTCGTTGGAAGAAAAGGACAGGACCGCCGGGCGGCCATCGCACAGGCATTTGGATTACAGCACGACCGGAAACTGGCGCTTATTTACATTGGCGAATACGGAATGGAGGACGCAAACTGGAAAAATCTCGAGCGATTTGACCAGTGGGATTTTTTCGGCGTATCCTCACTTCCAGGCGCCCCTCGTAATTACCACACTATTGACAAGCACGTATTTGCCTATCAGGACTTCTCGGCATCATCCGACCTGGTCATCTCGAAAATCGGCTACAGCACGGTTGCCGAATGCATGGTAAACGGTGTCCCGCTTTTATACCTTCCCCGGACCGACTTTGCAGAATACCCCGCACTTGAAAACGCAGTCCGTAGCTGGGGCGGCGGCCACTGCCTGGATGCTGCACGATATCGTAATTTTGAGTGGGACACCGTTCTTGCCCGTGCTTTTTACCGCAAGAAGCCCTATCCCGCGGATTGTACCGGCGCCCTGCAATGCGCCGCAACAATTGAAGCCCTTCTTGCATCCGGAAAAAATGCTCTTGTGGCCTGATTTTCTTTTTGCCTTGAAATAGCCACTAATCAATAATAGAATATTAGCAAAGGTATCGATGTAATGCTGCTCAACGGGTTATTGAGCACGAAACAATTGTGAAAAGATCGTTTTTTTGTTGTCTATTTGCATAAAAGGAATTTATTAATGGGAAATCCCCTTGGTCGGTTTTTTCCGGTTGATGAACGTCGGGACGGTGTTTTCATTACAGTAACGCCGGACAATAAAGCCGGGGCAGACATTAGAGCAATTGAGCGCGTACTCATCGATGAAATGGTTATCAATTATGATCTTGGTCTTATTAAGGAGGTAATTGAACGCGCATCGGGCGAACCCGAGCTTGTGGGGCCACCATTCGAATTTTACGACCTGGCATTCGATAAATATGTGGATGTCAATATTTCCCGGCAAATGGCCGCCATGAGAATCAACTCCGCCTGTTTCGAAGAAAACTGCACACCGACCGTCGAAACCGTACTGTTCTGTTTGAAACGCAAAGGTATCCGCTATGGGATCAGCAGGAAAAAAGTTGCCGAAGCCTTGAAGGGATCAAAGTTTGATGTTGAGGTTCCGGTCGCGTTCGCCAAAGACCCGGTACCGGGCGAAGACGCCAGTATTAAATTCGAGATAGAGCTCAATCCCGACTTGAAACCACAGAAAAAGGAAGACGGGAGCGTTGACTACAGGAATATCCATTCATTCGTTCAGCTCGGCAAAGACCAGGTAATTGCCACCAAAATCCCTCCCACTTCCGGTATTCCGGGTATCTCGGTTACCGGAGAAAAAATACCGTCGACAGCCGGGAAAGATATGCCGTTTCCCAACGGCTCCAACACCTATATTTCCGAGGACGGCTGCCAACTGCTGGCCTCGCGCTCCGGCGTATTGAAACGTGAAGGAAACCAGATCAGCGTTACCGAAGAGCTGGCGGTAAACAAGAATGTCGATTTCAGTGTGGGTAACCTCAAGCATGCCGGCGATATCGTTATCGGCGGTGATGTCATGCCGGGGTTCACCGTCGAGGCGGAAGGGAATATTACTATCAAAGGCCAGGTGGAATCCGCACGAATAATTTCCCGCAACGGCAAAGTTATTATAAATCAGGGCATAATCGGCAAAGGTGAAGCCTACATTTACGGAAAAGCAGGGATAGAAATTGCATTTGCTCAGGAAGCGACGCTTGAAACCGACGGTGTACTGAAAATAGAACGGAATTGTCTCCATTCGAATTCAACCTGTCAGATTTGCAGTGCTGTCGAACGACAGTCATCAATTGTCGGCGGAACCCTCAAAGCCGGGAAACATATTGAAGTGCGCCAGGTTGGAAATGAAAAACTGGTAGAAACCCGTCTGTGCCTGTT
>WJKA01000104.1 GCA_014729375.1 Chitinivibrionales bacterium | reverse complement strand
TGCTGGAACAGGCCGAGGTTGACCCGGGTGGAATCGTAGTAGTAGATTTTGCCCAGTTCGCCGCTTTCGGCTATCTCCTTGATTTTCCGCACCGCGCCGGTGAACAGAAACGTATGGTCCACCATGATCGTAAGCCCCTTTTTCTCTGCCAGCTCGACCAGCTCTTCAGCCTCTGCCTTCGTTGCAGTAAACGGCTTCTCGACAAATACGTGCTTGCCGTGTTCCAGCGCCTGCTTCGCAAGCTCAAAATGCGTGGAAACCGGCGTGATTACCGCAATAGCATCGGTGTCGGGTGATTTGACAGCCTCGCTGCAGTCGGTCAGCACATCGATTGTCGGGTAGACACTTGTCACCCGCTTGAGTGTTGATGGATTTTTATCGCATACGCAGGTCACACTGCAATCGTCAAGCCCGTTGAAATTCCTCACGATATTGGGTCCCCAGTACCCGTAACCGATAACGCCCATTTTCAGCATGCTGAACTCCTTGTGTTTGAAAAAAATTCAAAATCCGCCGCGCCTTAGCTCGAAGAACAACGGCGGGCGAGTTTATACCAGATACACCTTTCCCCTGTCGGCGGTACCCGTGCACCGCGTCCGGTATGTGCATACAGTAAACCTTGCCCCTGCTGCAGAATACGCACGGGCCATATATCAAAGTGTGAAAATACTAGTTAGCCTCTGTATATACTATGGTTGTATACCGATTCCGGCGAATGCCCCGATAAAAAAAGCCCCGTTCGGGGCTGCACTGGTGGAACAACGATAGTTCACCGGGGTGAATCGAAAATAAAACCATCAAACAATTTCGGGTATCAGTATGCGCCTTTTGATGCCAGCACTGAAAAAGGTGTTTTGATCAGGAGCTTCAGGTCCAGAAGGATCGTCCATTTTTTGATATACTCGATATCCATCCGCGCCTGGCCTTCAAAACTGGTAATGCTTCTTCCCTCAACCTGCCAGATACAGGTGATACCGGGTTTGGTCTGAAGGACCCGTCGCTTGTGCCATGCATCATATTCTTCGACTTCGTACGGTATTGCCGGACGGGGCCCGACAAGCGACATATCGCCCCGGAAAACATTGAAAAATTGCGGAAGTTCATCAAGGCTGGTTTTGCGCAGCCACTTGCCGATCGGTGTCACCCGGGGATCATCCTTGATCTTGAAAACGCCATCCTGACCGACATCACCGGTATTCTTGATAAAATTCTTCATAAACTCCTTATGCTTTGAATCATCGTTGTCGGGGCGCATGGTCCGGAACTTGATAACCTTGAACGGTTTTCCGCCGAGTCCTGCGCGTTCCTGAAGAAAAAACACCGGGCCTTTTGAGGTCAGCTTGATAATAATCGGAATAACAACCAGAAGCGGGCTGAAAAGGACAATCCCGGCAATACTGCCGGCAATATCGATCACGCGTTTCATTCCTGTTGCCGTTGCCTTGCCAAGGTCTTTGTAGGCGTCGGTGTAAAAGAGCGAGTCGATCGGACGGGTCCCTCCTTCATTGGGAAAAAGAAAACACGAAATATTGATCAGGTCGACCTGTCGCTTGTCAAGGTCTTTGAAAAGGACCGAGCGCACTTTGTCGATCATCACTTTTTCGTTCGTGCCGGTCGTCTCGGTATATATAATCCCGATTATCTGGTCTTTTTTGTACCATCCCTTGATATCGGTTTCCCGTGATGCGTCTCCCAGAAGACCGATAATTCTTCCCACACTGAGGACGTCGGCCATTTTCTCGAGCGGATCTTTGCCCCCGCCGGGAGCGACAAGGTCTCGAAGGTCAAGCATCATGAGCATGAACTTCTTCTTGGTCCGCTCGCTGCGCTTGCGCTCGAGACTCAGCATTTCATGGAAATAATGCTCGCTGTAAACATTGAAATCATCGTCAAGTACACGGTCGTGCTGCCTGATCCGGTTGAGCGAACTTTTGTTGATTCCCGGCAATTTGAATCCCAGCCGGGTGCTGTTGACTCGCTGGTTGCTTGCACTCTTCAGCTTTTTTTGAGATTTGGCCAGACTTAGCATCAATTGTTCCTCTCCATCTGGTTTTTGCCTTCACAATCCTCAATGCCTTGAGCCTTAATATATAACTCCTGATAATTAATCGCCAATTACATTTCTGTTACATTTGAATATATTCATTTTTTCCACGAATCTCTGTTTGGTGTATTCTGCTGCAATTTCTTGTTTTATGAACTTTTTATTTATTCTGTTCACCGTTCCCTCCCAGATAAGCGTTCTATTCGTATAGCAATTGTAATGCCATCCGGCTCAAAGTGCCGTAACACACTGTTTTAGCTTGAGTTATAGAAATGCAATACATATCGATTCATAAACACTATTGTGCAGAATTGCGACTGTGGCATGTATAATTATCATAATTGCGACAGGCAACGGAAGATCGCTATCGGCAGATGAAGTGCTTCGCCGACCTGGCAGATTTCACATCGTGAGCTTTTTCGCCGGTCGTCATGCAGATAGTGTTTACCACACTGGACGATCTGTTGCAACTGTATTTGTTGCGCAAAGGACGCGAGGAATTCAATGCAACAACGCGGCTTACAGTGCGCCGTCAGCGTCTACCGACCGCCCCGCCCGATCTCACAAGACCCGGCCCCACTTCCCCTGCTGTCTGAATCACAACGATTGCTTCCAAAAAAGCTGTTTTCAGACAAAACAGATATTGTATACTTTATTTTGAGCAGAAATACTATTCCTATGGCACTGAATATTAAAATATCCAGCTTTAAAGGGATTCCTCTGGTTGATCTTATCGGACGGATTACCGATACAGATGCGCGCGAGTTATCCAATGAGCTCTATTCCCTTAACAAATTAAAATCCGATCGCATACTGATAAATATCGGCCGCGTCATTTTCATTGACAGCCACGGTCTGGGCGTTATAGTCTACTACAGCTCATTACTCGAGAAAGAAAACCGCAAATTGGTGATTATCAATACAAACAGGAACCCTTCCGCATATATCAACCGCCTGTTTGAGATGACCAATTTGAACAAGATCCTGACTATCGTGAGCTCGCCTGAGTAAGTACGAGCACACGCCTGTACCGATGAAAATCGGGAAGCGCACGAGCGCGCAGCGGAAAATGGGTCGGTTCTTTTTCTCCCACGCGCGCTCGTGAGTTTGCGGGTTCATTCTTCCGCATAAACTCGCACCCTCACCATCCCTCTTACCGAATTACCGCAATAGATTTCATCGGCTGCATATAAATCTTTTTTCGTTATAATGCCCTCGCGGCATTTTCCCTGTTTAAGGAGCCGCGAGCGGAGGATACCCGGCAGCAGGCCTGAACACAGGCCGGGTGTGACAAGGTCCCCGGCTTTCCGGACAAATATATTACTCCGGGCACCCTCAGTCAGCTCACCACGGGTATTGAAAAAAGCGATATCATAGCATTTTGCCGACCGGATTTTTTCCATTGCCCGCCGGTACCATGGCCGGTATGTTGTTTTATGAAAGAGAAGGAGTTCATTGCTGTCTGTTAATTCCGGTGAGATAATCAAGCGCCTGCAAACAGGTTCGCTTGTGTCAATCTGCACGGCATCCCACCGGAAATGGCCATCCGGGCGAAGAAATATTCGTACTTTACTCCTGCCGGTTCCCCGGCACCGTGCCATGACCTGCCCAAGAATCGAATTGAAACCGTTTCCGCAAAAGGGAAAGCCGAAAAACCCGGCCGAACGCCTGAACCGTGCGACGTGATCTCTTAAGTAAACAGGTTTTGTATCAAAAAGTATCGATTCAAAGATTTCGAATTCAGGTGCAGGCCTCGTCAGAAACCCTGTTTTTATCAGGCACTCATTCCATTCATCCTCAGCTTTGGAGTCCCACACAATGCCGCTTCCTACCCTGAACCGCCACTGCCCGGCCCCGCGTTTTTTTTGCAGCGTTCGTATGGGTACGCTGAAAACAGCCCTGTTCCCGGGGGCGGCAAAACCAAGTGCGCCGCAATAGACCCCGCGATCGCGCCGCTCGAGTGAGCGGATTATTTCCATGGTCCTGATTTTCGGCGCGCCGGTCACCGAGCCGCAGGGAAACAGGTTCCTGATAATATCGGAAAATCCAATGCCCGGACACAGCCGCCCGGTAATCGTTGAGGTCATCTGGTGAAGTGTGTAATGGGTCTCAACCTCGAACAGGCGTTTTGTGCTCACCGATCCGGTTTTACAGATTCTGCCAAGATCGTTGCGAAGCAGATCAACAATCATAACATTCTCACTCGTGTCTTTGGGACTGTTTTTGAGTGACTGTGCCCGGCACGTGTCCTCTTCAGGCCATCGGCCGCGCGGCGCGGTCCCTTTCATTGGTTTGACTGTAATGTGTTTCCCGGATGCCGAAAAAAACAGCTCGGGCGAAAACGAGAGGACATGGCCGAAACGGTTTTTGACGTACCCGCTGAAGGCGGCCGGCTGGGTTTTGCGCAATGTGCAGTAGAGGGAAAATGGTGATGCGTCCGACTGATAGTGCGTATCATGGGTAAAATTTACCTGATACGTATGCCCCCGGGCGATCCACTGCTTTACTTGCGAGACAACGCGAGCGTATTCGGGGTATTCGATCGAATGAATAATTCTGCCGGGTTTACGGTCACCACCGGGGGGTTGCCGGCTTTCACACTCCGGAAGAGGGATTACCCGGGAACGAGTGCCATGGTCGAATATGTGCGGTTTTTCGAATACGCCGAACCATGCAAGCGGTGATTGGCTTCTTTTTCGTCCGGAGCCGGCTGTGGACAGGAACCGGCTTTCAAGAGCATATGCTGCTTCGTAGCAGAGATATCCGGCAACCCAGCAGGAACGGGACAGCCGCTCAACCTGCTCCAGCACGTCATCCACGCCGGAAAACCTGCAGGTGTACACCTCCTCGACCGGGTCCATAAATAAATAGGATACTGCTTTCCGTGACACGGAGCGCGCTGTGTCAAGGAACACCGCCGAAGACGCGCCTGCAAGCGCCTTTCCCAGCGATCCGCTGTTGAAAGAGATAGCCATGTGTTTTAACCTGATTTGTTTATCAGTCAATGGCATCCGGGCTGTCGACAATAGTAAACACCCGGGTAAGCTTTACCGATTCAAATATTTCTCTGATGATTGGATCCGGCCGGTAAAAGACAAGCCGTTTTCCTGCATCTGAAAGCTTGCGATGATAATTAATAAACAAGCGAAGTCCGTATGAATCACACAAGCGCACATTCTCGAGATCGAAAATGACCGTTGAAGGGTCCTTTGATTCTATGTAAGACGACAGCACGGCCGCGAGATTATCGGTGTTGCCTATGTAAATCTTCTCACCGAATTTATAAACAAGCCGTTCCTGTTTGTCTCCCATGAGGACCTCTTTTTTTCGAGCTCATCCTGTCCCGATTAAAATCGGGAAGTACACAAACGTACGTGTTGAATTGAAGAACAAAAAGCATAAATCCAATATCAGGCATCCCTTATTTTCTTCGGCATCTGTTTGTTTTCCCATCGTTGCGCCATTCTTCCCCACATTCGCTCGTGTGTTCGTCCTTCTAATACACGTCAAGATACACGTCACCGATAATTCCGGACGCTCGCCGGTTCATCCGTAAAACATTGTCGACTGTATTATCAACCCGGACTGCAAGCTCGTTCCGTTTCATCTTGCAGGCTTTTGTCGCATCGATTTCAAACGGACTCGAATTCATCGAAGCAACTTCCTCACCGTTGAGTGCGACAGTAATTCCGCCGGATGTTTTACCGAACCGCAGGATAAGCCGGTTGTAATCGCTGGGAACTTCAAACACCTGCTTGTACGTACCGCTTCCGCTGAGATAGGGATAGCCGTATCGTGTCCAGGAGTCAACTTCAACCTCCGGTTGTGAATCACTGACAATCCACCCGCGCGTTCCCCGGTGAATAGAAAATTTTCCGGCGATAATCGGCGGATAGAGAATAACCGGCGGGTCGTTGACAAGCCCGATCGTCCGCATTGCAATCCGGTTGTACCCTTTAGTGATAAAACTTCTCAAGTTGCACACAATCGAATTTTTGATAAAAGGCGTATTTGTCAGGATTGTCCGGTGAAGTTCGGCACTGGCTTCATCCTCGCAATCGGTTTCGAGTGGTTTGAAATTGTCAATTTTGTTGCCGTTGACAGTCAATTCGATTTCGCTGTCGTTCAGCAGCGCCCCCTGCTTGAATCCACCCATCCCGGACAGAACAAGGTAGCATATTCCGGGTATTGCGGAGGTCTCGAAATACGCTTCGTAGTAATGGGAGAACCCGCCATATTCCCGGCTGAGACCGATACGGGTATTCCAGCTTGCCAGAGGAAGGATATTCAGCGAGTCGGGCGCAAATTCCCACTGATTGCGCAACACGACACGGTAGTTGCGCTGCTGGGTGCCGTAACTGTTTACCGGATGCTTTTTCCTACCGGTTTCCGTTGCGCCAAGCTTTGTTTTTGAGGATACCAGAACATACGACTGCTTTGGCATAAAATACAGCGATGTACGGATAGTGTCTTCCTTGAGTTGAACATCACCGATTTCATGGACCTCACCTTTTTCACAATCGATAAAGTACAGATGCTTTTCGCGTGGCAGCTCGATTGAAGCAAAGTATTCGTTCTTTTCGGATACATTATGAAACAGAAACATGTTGTAGCCGGGCGACTCACCGTGTGCGAGCGCAATATCGGGGCATTTTTTTCCGTGAACGGTGACTTTTGCCGAGGGAGCTATATGATCGAGTGCCCTGCCGATTTCCTTAATTCCGGCAACAGTGGCATTGCCGCGCTTTGATGACAGCAATTTCTGGACCCGGCTTGTAAAAGAAGAATTAATACCTTCATCGAGGCTTCCCTGCGGCGGCTCCTCGACAAAAACCACGGTCCCCTTTCTGGCGACAAGCTTTTCGAGAAATACAAACACGCTCTTTGAGATCAAGTGCGAATATGGAACGATCAGCGCGTGATAGTTTCCTTTCCGGATACGATCTGCGGTGCCGAAATCGGCAGTTGTGCGTATCGATGAGCTCAAGAGAAGTTCTTCGGTGATAATGTCGAAATCCAGATCGAGTTTCTGCAGCTCGCCGATTACTTTGTGAAGTCGCAGCATGCCTTTATTGACCGAGTCGTCATTGCTTGGAAGGTAATCAGCCAGGATCGAATGGGTAGGGAGAAGCACGGCAACGTCCCGGGCAAAATGGATGTCCTTGCTGATTTCCTGCATCCGGCTCGAATACGCGCACAAATCTTTGACTGCATGCCATTCCCGCGAGTACCAGAAGCAGTTAAACGGCGTCTTAACATAATTTCGATAGTCGAGGTTGAAAAACAATCCATCCATGAGAATAGTCGAGTTTCCGATAAGCGCGTTCTGGTCTATCTCGCTTTTAAGACTCTGTATGGTTGCAGCATTACCCAGACGGTTCCGGCCGATAACATTGAGGGTGGAGCGACGGTATTCATTGGTATTGGTGTCGGCCATTGTGCGCAAAACAGGATAATTCTCTTCTGTACCCTCCTGGTTCTGGATCCCCAGTGCGGTAAATTTGTCTTTGGGGATCACAAAACAGTCTTTGAGCATGTTTTCTGCATTGTAAACATTTCGTTCCGGACAAAGGAGCCATTGCGAGAGGCGGTTGTTTTTGCCCCATTTTTCAATCGGAACGGCAAAGCGTTCGTACATTGTCTGCAGAAGGAAATCGTAGATATGCGGACGGTTTTTTGCCTCGCGAAACTCGACATCACAAAACAGCGATGGAACTAATTTTAAAAGCTCTTTTTTATGCTTCGACCGGTACCGGACCTCCAGATCGTCATCCCACGGAATGCTGTTATCACACGGGACCATAGCGGGCATCTCATGAATGAATCCCTCGAATACATCGGGAATATATTTCAGCAACCGGCCCTTGACAACCTCACACACCGACTTGATATATTCATCGGCAAGCCTGGGATTATACACGTTCGGAAGATATCCTGATACGGGGTCGCAACTGTATTCCTTTTTAAAAACCAGGACCTGCCACTCTCCCGAAGGCGCCTTCCAGGAAAACGTATTTTTCGATGCAGTCAAAGGCATGGTCTTTGTTTTTGTTAAATCGATACATCCCTTTCTGAGCTTCGAAATTACAATCCAGGTAGTGTCGGGTGATTCGTATTCGATTTCGAAATTCTGCCGCGTTTTCAGTATCTGGGAATGTGCAAGCACAAGCCGTTTTGCTCTGTATTCCTTCACCTGCTCAACCATGCCGGAAAACATGCCGCACCATGGAAGAGAAAAATCCTGAATAAGCCGGATTTTTATTTTTGCATTTTTTGCTGCCTGAGCCGCTTTTTCAAAGAGCATTAAAAAATCTTCAGAAAGAAACGCC
>WJKA01000103.1 GCA_014729375.1 Chitinivibrionales bacterium | reverse complement strand
CTTTTCTTCTGCTGAGCGCATGAATACCCGTCAATTCACCATGCCCTCTGAGAGGGGCTTCATCCAGGCCCGAGCGTTTCACCGTTATATTCCCGAGATGCTCCGCTACGGCACATTCCTCTTTATGCCGGAGCACGGAAATCGCCTCAACACTCCGGGGATAATCCTGATTAAAAGCCTGGTATTCCGTTGAAATGCAATTCGAATTTGAAAAGACGACAATATTTTCAACCGGGCATTCTTTTCCGGCCCAGTGCAGGGCAAGGCCGCCAAGTGAAAGCGCGAGGTCGTCATAATGGGGCGACAGGACTATTTTCTTTGTATCGGGCTTGAACAGCGGATTCATTTTACTTGTAATTTTTTTTTGGCCGAATCCAGAAATCTGCCGTACAATGGAAAATGTCGCCTCAATTCAAACGACAGCTTGTATGCAGTTTCCAGAATGTTTACAAATACAAGGCCGGTGTTGAGCAGCACGACAGGGGTGCCGGCGTATTTTTTGATAATTTTCTTTTTTTCATTACCGGCCTGCTTGGCAATGTCGGTTTTAATGATCAGGTTATCGGGCATCGGTATTTCAAGATGCTTCAGAAGGGCAATTACCGTTCCCCTGAGGTCTTGGGTAAATTGCTCATATTCGACCTCAAAGGGCTGGATATTATTACTTTCAAAAAATCGTTTCCATGCATGATTATTATTTTTTATTGAATGTATATACCCATGTAATCGTGCTTTATTAATCAGCGTAGCCGGAATGCATCGTTCTTTTTCAATAACCGGTGAATGAATGATATCATCCAAGTTCATAGCCAGAAGCGAGGCCGCCTGTTCCAGAATGTTTTTCCTCGCAAGATATATGAAGTGTACATCCTCCGGGAAGTAACTTCCAATGTTTTTTTCTGTAATATGTTTGTATCGTTTTGTTTTTTGGATGTCCAGTATCAGGCGGACTAACTGCTTCCAGAGAAGCTTGAAACCAGATCGTGATTCAAATAAGCCGGCAAGAAACTGCTTCAGATCGATAGAATTCCAATCGAGTTCTGTAACATCACATCCAATAAACGGGTCAAGGATTTCGTATCCTCCTCCGGGCATTTGCGGCATTCCGGCAACTCCGGTATGTTCAAGCAAATTGCATAACAGAAAACTGCCGGTACGCTGGGTTGCACAAACGATATATTTCGGTTTGTTCATACTGTTTTAGTGATTGATATTCAGGAAATACCGGTTTTGTCACTTGAATGCGGCGCCGGCATTGACCGGAACATGAAATCAGACCTTTCCTGTTTCCACCTGGTACGCATCGACTGCCGCGCTGCTTTCTCCCATCCGTTCTATTTTCCCGTTCTGCAGCCAGAGTGCACTGGTGCAATGCTCTTGAACAAGCTTGAGATTATGACTTGCCAGAATGATCGTCGTTCCGTTGCCCTGCAATTCTTTCAGCTTCTGCATGCTTTTGATTCTGAATGTTTCATCGCCCACCTCAAAGTCTTCGTCGAGCAGAATGATGTCCGGATTGCAGTGGACCGCGATTGAGAAAACCAGCCGCTGCCGCATACCGCTGGAAAACTGGTAGATTTTCGTACCGGTATACGCTTCCAATCCGGAAAAGGCGATCATCGAGTCATATCGCTGTACGATACCTTTTTTGTCAAGGCCGAAAAGCGATGCGCAGAGGCCGATATTGTCTTTCATGAGCAGGCGGTCTTTCAGCCCCGCATGAAGATTGATCAGGGAGATTATGGTCCCTTCTGTTGTGAGTGTTCCGCTGTCAACCGGATGTATTCCTGCAATGATCCGCAGCAGGGTGCTTTTCCCCGATGCGTTGGCGCCGATAAGGCCCGTTATTTCGCCGGGGCCGATGCAAAAAGAGATGTTATCGATTGCAGTCAGTCTTCGTTGCGGCTCTTTGCCGGATATCATGGATATGCACCGCGCCAGCGCTCCCTGCCGTTTTGCATAGCCGATTAAAAAAGTTTTTGTAATATTTTTCGCCGCTATTCTGTGCATGACCCTATATCAGCTCCGCAAATTTACTTTTCAGATTGTTGAAAACGGCTAATCCGATTGCAAGAGAGAGCAGCGCATAGCCTGTTGCCGCCGCAACGTTCCACCAGGCAGGTATGTGTCCGTAAATTATCATCTCCCGCGCAATGCTTATATAATGGAACAGAGGATTGTATGCATTCAGTGCGTGCAGCCGGGAGCCGCTTTCGATTGCATAAAAGATCGGCGTAAAAAACCAGAGCAGCCGCGAGGCAAAGAGCCAGATATTTTCCAGATCGACAATGTAGGCCGTCAAAGCGCACAGCATGAAAGCAATGCCCGCAGTAAAGAGACAAAACGGCGCCAGCACAAGCGGATACAGGAGAATTCCTGCCGGGGAAATATGAAAGAACGCAAGCACAATGCCGAAAAGAGCGATCTCGATCAGGTGTGAAAAGAGGATTTTGAGAATGATTGAGCCGATCAGCGATGTATAGGGAAAGTGGATCGATTTTATGATGATCTTATTATCCTGGATTATCCGCGTGGAATCCATGGTCGCTCTCTGGAAGAAATTGAACATGATAATGCCCAGGAGCAGATAGAGTGGATACTGCGGGATATTCTGTCCAAGTCTTGTCGAAAATACTGTCAGAAGCAGCCCGAAAATAAGCAGTGGATTCAGAAGATACCAGATGATCCCAAGGTAGCTGTCTTCATTTCTGAGCTTGATTTCCGCTATCGCCAGTGTTACACTGAGCCTGAAAATTTTTTTGAGCATTATTCAGCAGGCGCAAATATATTCCATTAAGGAAAGTACTATAGAAAATATACCAGTGAGTTTACTATATTTGTTTAAGCATATCAGCATAATAAAATACAGTCGATTTGTATTGCATACAATGGGTGAAGTGTAATTGTATGATATTTACACTATTTGGCATAGTCCTGTTTGCAGCGCCGCTGTTGCTTCTGAGGAAATTCAAAGATAAAAGATACGGTTTTGCCGCAATCGTGTCATTGATGATTGCCGGGCACTGGCTCATTGCTGCTGCATCACAGGCGCTGCATATTTTCCACTATGCGGTTATCACGATAATCCACACCGGTATTGCGGTTGCACTCATTGCCGGATTCAAAAAACCGGAAGGCTCGTGGCGGGAGTGGCGCAAGCGGATTGACTGGGTCGCAATCGTGGTGCTGGCGATTGCATGTATGCATTTGTTCAGGGTACATTACAGCTATACCGGAAAAATCGCCGATATCAGGAGTCATCTGACGCGGCAGGACTCCAGGGAAGTGACATCGATGCGCTATCCCTGGCCGTATTTTGCCGATGAATGGTGCGCAATCGCTTTTGTTAAGCACTCAATCGAGCATCATTCATTGCCGCTCAAAAATCCATTTATACCAAGGCGCAGCCGATTTCCCAATTTCGAGGCGGCGTTTCATTCGTTGCTCGCCGAAATAATGCTGCTTATGCAACTCGATCCGGTGACAGACTACACAAAAATCACTCTGGTTGTCGGCATGCTGATTTGCCTGCTGCTCTATCTGCTGCTGGTGCACTGCGGCATACACCGCCTGGTCGCGGCCATCGCGGCGCTTTGCGCGCTGTATATCACCAACGGCGCCAACCTTCCGGGCATCTGGACCCTGCTGCCGCTGATCATGGGCCTGGTCGCCATGCTGTCGGGAATGTTCTTTTTTGTAAACAACAGCGTGCCGATGATGCTTTTTGCCACGGCAACGACACTGTTGCTGTATCCGCCGCTGGTCGTTTTCTGGGCTCCGGGATATATCGCCGGCGTCCTCGTTGCACCAGAAGTCTCCTGGAAAACCAGGTTGAAAAACGTAGCCTTGTTGGTGCTGCTCATCGGCGGTTCGGCCGCAATAGTCGCCTTGTTTTACCTGCTGGCGCAGGGAAAGAAAGCACCGCCTCTTATCGATATGGTTATATCCAAAGTGCTGTATACCACCCCGATCGAAGGCGCCATTCCCGATTATTCGCTGTGGCATATAGTGCCGATTCCTGTTCTGGCCCTTTCGCTTGTCGGGCTGTATGCACTGATAAAAAAAAAGGTTATGTGGTGCGTGGTCATGGCCCTTGTCGGTATCGGCTATTGCATCGCCTATTCATTTACAACATTCAGAGTGGTAATCGAATATGAGCGCGTTGCGGTCGTAACCGCTTTGCTGCTGGTTGTTTGCGCAGGATTCGGCCTGGAATTTTTGCTTAAGAAGCTGGGCACGGTTGCCGCGTTCCGGAACAAAATTCTTATAAATAGTGCCCTGGCCGGCGTACTGATGATTCTGAGCGGCCTCTCGTTTCGGTATACAGAACGAGAAAACTGGAGCAGGCTCGTTCTGCGCGAGATCGGCTCAAACAGGATCATGGTTCCGGCATCCCCTGCCAATGCGTATCTTCATGCCGATGATCTCAGGCTTTTTGAGCATATACAAGGAAAATATTTTTTAAGCCATCCGTGGAAAGGAAGCGTTATTGCGGTGGCGACCGGCAACTATCCCGTTTCATGCAAACCCGGCACGATTACGGTCAATCCCGATCTTTTTCGTGAATTCATGATGGCCGGCTGCGCTGAAAAGCATGAAATTGCAAAAAAATGGAGTATCGACTATGTGTATGCTCCTGCGATACAG
>WJKA01000102.1 GCA_014729375.1 Chitinivibrionales bacterium | reverse complement strand
GTCCAGGTTGCTCCAGCCCAGAAATCGCTGCCGCCCCAGACAAATGCTGTTATGGAATAGAGTGCTATCCCAAAGAACGCCGCGAAACTCCGTTTAATCATAATCTCCCCTTTGAATAGTTTGAATGTGTACTCTCATGTGCAAAAAATAGACAAAAAAGCGATAATTATCTATTTGATTATCGAACCGAAATTGACTATATTTATGGAAAGCGTTTAATTCTCAACCCATTATTACTAAAATATGCGATCAAATGCAGTCGAAATAGCCCGGAATTATCTTATCACCTCTATTCAGGAATCCCGGTACAGAAACGGAGATACCCTTCCGAGACTCAAAGACCTTGCCCTGGAAATAGGCGTATCGGTACCCACGCTCTGCAAGGCGACCGGCCAATTGAAAGAACAAGGAGTTCTGGAGGGCCGCACCGGCCGGCGGTATAGAATATCCCGCAATGCTCTTCAGCTCTGCGGCGATCTGCTCAGGGAAATGGAGTGCGGCAATGATCAAAAGAGCACCGGACCGCTAAAAGGGTGGGAACGGATCAGGGAAGACCTCCGCCGGCGCATAGTGAGCGGGCACTATTTGCGGAATAACCCATTCCCTTCTTTAATGGAGTTGTCGCATGAATACGGCTCCTCGTTTCGCACAATCAGGCGGGCGCTCGATTTTTTGTGCAGCGAAAACGTGCTCGTTCCGTTCAATCGCTCGTATACAGTGAGATCATTAAGTGTCGGCGCCGGTCGAAACCGGATCGGCTTTATTGTCATGACCGACCGTACAATGAAAATGCAGCTTGCAGGGCTTGCGGAAGATTTTTACCGTAATCTAGAATCCTCGTGCACGCAGTCGAATATTTCCCTTTCCCGGTATTCGTATCTTGTTCGTGAAGAAGAAGATCTTTTATTCCACGATTATCATGGAAGACCATGCGATTTTGACGGTAGCGACCGGATGCTCGGCTATCTTTATGTTGTTGTCGCACCGGAATATAAAAGAGACCGGATCCTCGGGCGTCTGTCGCACTTGAATAAACCGGCGGCGGTGCTCGATCTCATTGGCGGGTGGGAATTTCCGCGAGTGATAAACCGGCGGAATTTCCGTATCTTCTCCTCCGCGGTTTCTCCACAATGCGGGAAAGAGATTGCGCGGTTCCTGCTCAGCCTGGGGCACAGGCGGATTGCCTATATATCGCCGTTTCACCAGGCGCTCTGGTCAGCCAACCGTCTGGAAGGGCTTTCTTGCACATATCGAGATGCGGGCCTGCCGGATAGCGTCCGGGAGTTTACCTATAACCGCCCGCCAAAAATCAACATCTATTATCGTGATCAGGCTCTTCAGCGCTGCACCATTGCTCCCTTGCACAAGGCGTATCAGCAGTGGAAAGAGAGCGTCCCTGAATATTTTATCCCCCCATTGGACTTCCTGTTCAATTTCCATATTCCCGAACGATTGATTCCCTGGGCGGAGATGCATCATGATCTTGATCTGCTGTTCGAACAGGCACTTGAGGACAATAGCATTTCGGCCTGGGTTGCTGCAAACGATGAAGTAGCATGCCGTGCACTCGATTTTCTTGGCAGACGGAGAATTGATGTTCCCGGAAAGATATCGGTAGTTGGTTTCGACGACACGCAGCCTGCACTGCAGCAGGCGCTGACAACCTATAATTTTAATATGCAGGCAATGGCACATGCCATGCTCGATCATGTGCTTCACCGGCAATCACCGCTCCTGAACCAAAGCCGCAAAACGATTGAGCTTGAGGGGCTGATAATCGAGCGAAAAACGACAGGGATGAATCTGAATTAGACATCCCCTTCAGCGCCCCTTTCAGACAGGCCTTTTTATCCATGGAGCGCCGTTACTATTTTAAACCTGTCGAAAAAATCAATCCTGAAACATTTTCCTCGGAGGCCCTTCATGAAAGCATTCGCCGCAATTCTTGTTTCCTTAATGCTGTTTGCCGTCATCTCCTGCGATACCGGGCAGCAGCAGGCACAATCAGCCGAGACAATGATGGAAGCAGCACAAGAAGCTCCGGCAGGTCCGGATACTATGATTGTGTTGTTCGGTACGCTCAAAGAGGACAGTATTGAGCGGTATATCGCACTTCACGACAGTATCCCGCAGCAGATTATCACCAATCTCCAGTCTACCGGTGTCACCGATCTTGACATTTACCGCAACGACACGAAACTGATACTGACAATCGAAAAAGCAGCCGGCGCCCCGCGGGATACTGCAAAATTCGATAAGGAAGCCGAAGATACCTGGCAGGCAACCACCGGTGCATGCTTTGACCAGAAATGGGTTGTGGCGGAGAGCATTTTTGACATGCAGGACCATGTAAAATAACGCCGCGCTACCACCCCGGAGGATCAGACGGCCGGCAATCAGAGCACCAAAAACAGTTCAACCGGCACAATCGCAATGTCCGGCTGCATATCGATCGTCGCTTTTGAAACCAGGAATAACATACCCTTTGTAGTGAGTATTCCGGTGTTACAGGCAATACCCGCAATTAATAGCTGCGCAAATCGCTCAAACCCGTCAACTGACCGCCGACCTCTCCTGCATCAGCGCCCCACTCTATTTCACCAGTTTCACTGCACCCCAGCGGAACGGTTTCCGGTAATATCGGTCGTGGCTTGTATTGCAGAAAAACTGCTCCAGAGGGGTGCCTTCATCAGAGAGCGTATAGGTAAATCCCAGCACGGTCCCGTTATCGGGCGTTGCAGGTGAAAGTATCTCAAAAGGAATAAAAAACTCGATCGAATAACCGTATTCGGTGGATCGCCAGAATCCCGCAAGCTTTTCATTGTCATCATCACAGATATGGTTCCAGGTCCAGAGCATGCAAGTACCAGCGCTGCTGTCGGGTGTTGGAATAAAATAGTAGCAGACTGCATACGGCGTGAGCGATTTGGCCCGTGCAAAATCCTTTTCGATATAGATTTCAACCTTGTCCGATTGCCGTTGCCTTCCGGGTGCAGCAACTATCGATGAGTCGCTTACTGTTGCAGCGCCATAGATTCCCTTTTCATTCCAGGCCAGTTTCAGGGAACCCGCCTCTTTTTCCGAATAGGGTGCGGGAAGGCGCGTAACAGTTTGCCAATCATCGAGTATCCCGTCAAGCTCAATGCCGGACTCAGTATAGTGGACCTGAGCCGGGTTGGCCGGAGACCCGGTAATTTTTTCCGGAAGAACTTTATCGGGCGGGATTTCTTTTTCTTCCGGCTGATGCATCGATTTCTCCCATGCAGCCATAACCGTTTTCCGCTCGACATGCGGTACTGGCCGGAGCACGAAAAAGTTTGTGCTGTCACGGCGGGTCCTCATCGAAGCAAACGGTCCGCCCAGAGGATCGGCGTATGAGGTCGTATCTTCAAGCCGCGGATCGACCACCAGGTGCTGGAACGGACCGGGCAGCGGTGATTCTGAAGGCAGCGGGTTACCATAAAAGTCCCGGTCAACCCCTTTCACCGGCGAGCAATTCATCGTACGCACAGATTTGTCAATACAAAACGAGAGCGTGTTTGCAAGATCGGACAGGGCATTGCGAAGCACAACCGGACAGATACTCGAGGTATCATTACCGGTGAGTACCCGCCATTCGGAGAGTGTACAAAACGGGACATCCCTCCATCGGTCAAGTGAGGGCCGTACTTTCCCGGGGATACCGGCCGAATCAAGCGCCGATGCAAAATGCGAGACAATCGAATCCTTATCGATACGTCCCTTGTTATTATTGACGAGAAAGAGGGGCTTTCCAAGCGGCACTCCGTAGGTATCGGAAGAATATATTTCGTAGGGACCGGTGATTGCGTTGCAGTTGGAGATATTATCGCGCGATCGCTCTGAAACTGCAGGAAAGCAGATTGCGCCGCGATGATTGCCGAAGATCATATTGTTTACAATGCTCCACTGTGAAGCAGACACCGGCTCGCGGTGGCCGCGGTCGGTACCGACATGCGACCATACACCGAAATTGGCGTTAAAATAAACCAGATTATGCGCAACTGTCACCACCGATGCATCGTGGCTGTAAATCCCGTCACCGGCCATTCCTGCTCCGGCCTTTGTATAGGCAATGATATTATTGTCAATAAGCACCGGGCCGGTCCCCAGCTCAACAAAAATCCCCGCGCCGGTATTGCCGAGAATCACATTGCGGGTAATACGGCTGTTTTCCCAGCGGTTATCGACCCAGATTCCTGTCACCCCGTTGTTGCGGATATAATTGCCTTCAATCAAGCCGTTTCTGAATCCGTGAAATTTCATCCCCGAAGCTTCAGTGCCGTACATGCCGTCACTGTTGTTGTTTTCGAGTATATTTCCGGTGATAATACAATTGCGCGCGCCGGTTCCGACAATCCCTCCAGCGCCGTTGTTGGATATAACATTATTCACTATAATATGGTGGCCGATCAAGCGCGGCCGCGGTTGATTGCGGAAATCCGCATCCTGGTCCCCCTCCCCGCCGCAATCGATACCCATGGTGCGCGCATGACGGACAATATTATTCCGGATTATCCAGTGATGTCCGCTTCGGCAGCCGAGTGCGCCCATCTGCGGACGGCGGTCCTGGGTATAGAATCCGCGGGGATACTGGTTTGCGCAGTGCTCGATAATAAAGCCGTCAACAACAATATGCCCCAAACCACGGATATACGGAGCAAAAACCCTTTCCCGAACAGTAATTTCGACCAGGCATGAATCAGGCGACCTTCCGGTCCCGGGGAAATGAACAAGCATTGAATCCCCCTTGCTGCAAGTCATCCACGATCCCGGCGTGCGTCGCAGGTATTCTCGTGAATCAACCTGCAGCAACTTGATGCCGTCAATAAAAAGCTGCCCCAGCGTGAGCCGTTGCTCAGCGACAGTAAGCAATTCCTTGTACGGATTGTATATGCGAAAGCCGTGAATGGTCCTGACCGATTCGAACAAGCCAGTGTCAATCGCGGCCGTGTATATGTTGTTCCCGATATCAGCAGCTTTCCATTCTGGTTTCCATATTTCAGAGCCTTTGATTATAACTTTTTCATGCGGTGCGGCCAGATACACAACCGGTTTTCCCGGCACTCCGCCGTGTGACGGTGCAACCCGTTCACGATACGTGCCGCAATAGACTGCAACCGTATCACCTGCTTTTGCCAGCGTCGCGGCCTTTGAGATTGTCGCAAACGGATTTTTTGCTGTTCCTTTAGCGCTATCCGATGCTTTCCGGTGGTTCCGGCTGACTACCCAGGTCCGCGCTGAAACGCTTATTATCGAAACCAGTACTGTCAAAACAATTATTGAAACGCTGTCCACGCGCTTTGGAGCATATTTTCTGCACGACTTTTTCATGGAACCCTTTCGAATGCTGATAAAAATCCAAAATTGTAAAAATAGATTGTGGGAATGGAGTGAAAAGGCCTGATTATAGCTGTGCCCGCAGCCCCGCCCCGCCTGAGTAGCTGGTTTTAATCAACTTTTGCACTACCGGGGACGATAGTGGCACACCACCATTTTTTCCTTGCAGTATTGGTCATGCAGGGCCCCGTGCGCAAACCATGACTTGTTGTAGCTGTACAGGGACGTTCAATTGAACACTCCTGCACACATACCTGTAAATGAAAATATGTGCAATTAAATATGTCCACATGTATAAAAAAGGCGAGGACGAAGGACATGGAGGATAAAAAATGCAGAAGTTTATCTTTATCCTTTTTTAAGGAAAATCCCCCAGCTCAGCCTCCTTCTCGTGGGGTTGAGAAGGAGGTGAGCGTGGTAGAAAGGAGATGGGGGTGTTCAGCAAAAAGGCTCACTCTAATTATATCTCTCTGCAATTTTATGTCAACACTTTTTTTGCATGTTTTTTCGAGGGCGCCTCGCGGATAAGCAGTATGCAAAATACTGCTGAACGGTCGTCGGCAATTGGTTTGATTATTGAAATACTCTCAACTAATTGCGTATATTTATAAAGGTTATAAAGCCGTGAAAGCAACCGATGAAACAACGTTCCACCACCGCCGTCCTTCTGGCATATCAGTATATCATTCAGTCAATTGCCTCAAAGCAATTCTGCGAAAAAGACAGTCTTCCCCCGCTGAAAGAGATGGCCGCCCGGGCCCGTGTTTCTGTTCCGTCAATGGCCAAAGCAACCGCACTTCTAAAAGACAAAGATATCATTGAGGGTGTTAATGGAAGACGTTGCACGGTTAAAACCGGCGCAGTTGCGTTCTGCAAAACCCTTGTCCAAAAGCAGGAACAAGACATTCACCTTCCGGTAATAGCCGAATCCGCGTGGCGAAGGGTATACGAGCAGATAAAACGGGAAATTCTCAACGGCACATTTCCCGCATCCGCGCCGCTTCCCACAATGAAAGAGCTCCAGAACCGCTACAGTACATCGTTCCGCACGCTGAAAAAAGCGCTCTATGCCCTGTTCAGTGAAAACATGCTTGTTCCCTGGAAAAAGCATTATGCGGTCAGACAGCCCACTGCCGAAAAGCTGAATCGCCGTATTGTATTTCTGGCGCTTGCCGATGTCGAAGAGAACCTGGCGCTGGGTAACTTTACCGAAGAATATCTCCGTTATCTGGAGATTGAATGCTCGAATGCCGGCATTGGCATCGATGTTATCGGTCATAAGGCGGGTGATGATGATTTTTGTTTTATCAAGCCGGGCATGGGACGGATTTCCCTTGAAGACAACGATTCCACAGCGGGCTATATCTTCGTTATCGTCGCCGAGACCCTGGGCATGGAAAAAGTTTTCCGCTTTCTTGCGCATGTAAACAAGCCGGTGGCAGTCCTTGATGTTGTCGGCAACCGCCAACTCCCTCCCTACCTTTGCAGAGAAAATGTACGGCTTTTTTCAGCAGCGGTTTCTTCCCGTCCAGGTCGCCTGGTGGCGCGCTATCTGCTCTCACGGGGGCACCGGCACATCGCGT
>WJKA01000101.1 GCA_014729375.1 Chitinivibrionales bacterium | reverse complement strand
GGTAAGCATTGAGTTCGGCGGTATTCCCCCTCGCTCGGCAACATCGGACATGGTTTCTGAGACGGTTCAGGCAAATCTGAGAAATTTTTACTGAGGAAAAACCAATGAAAAAAAGTGAAAAACAGCCTGATTGCGGCTCTGTATTGATTACAGTGATTGTTATTGCTGTTATCGGTACGATCGCGGGAATTGTGACGCTGGGTGTTACGAATAATCTGATTAATACATCAAGATTAAAGCGGAATGATGCAGCGTTGCTCAATATTGCCGAAGCAGGCAAAGAGTATGCGCTTTCAAAGCTTCGTTCTCAGGAGCTGGAGCTGCAGGAAGGGCAGAAAATAATTGGCGGTTCGGATATATCTTTCGGTGCCGGCGCTTTTACCGTAACATGCAGCGCGAATGCCCCGGCAGATTGTGTCTGGGTGGTTTCAACGGCCGAGGCGGATGAGCGGAGCAAGGCGATCGAAGTCATTGCCACGGTGGTTTCGGGCAAATTAAATATTAATCTTACCGGCATACGCGGGGCCGTTACAACGCGCGGGGATTTTTCCAGCCTTGGAAATATTGAAATAGACGGCCAGGATTATAATGAAGAGGGTACCAGTGTTGAGGGCGATGGCTGTTATGGCGTGAGTTCATGCGGAACAACAGTCTCTGTTGGAGGATCCTCGGCAACCGGCGGCAACGGTAATGGTCCGCCGAAAAGAGGGGAGGCGGCCAATTCGGTCGAGCGACGAGTTACATGCGAAGGATATCCGGAAACCCCTGAGGATGTTCTCGGCTTGCCGGATGGCGCGCTTGAGCAGTTTAAAACAGACGAATGTCCGGCCGCGGGTTTTCAGGGGTTACTATATACGGAACGGGATTGTGATGTTACCGGATCGGGAATTTACATTTGTCATAACGAATCCGGGACCGCATCGCTTACCAATTTTCACGGCAATTTCAAAGGCCTGATAATCGCCGACAGGGTTACCCGCGTCAATGGTAACGGAACAATTGTCGGCGCTGTCATAACGCTGTCGGAATTGCAGGGAAGCAATACGTTCGGCAATGGTAATGCACGAATCAAGTACAGCTCTGCCGCTCTTAATAAACTGGAAGAGTACTGCTCCGACGTCGAGCTTGATGTCGAGATAACCGAGGTTTCCTGGAGAGAATTATAATTTTCCGAAAATGCAGGCTCCCCGGCAGTTTATTTCCATTCTGCAAAACACCTGTTTTCACCTCCCTTTGCCCGGTACGGTGATATATATCACAAATATGCCGGAATTTGTAAACCCGGTTTTCGGCCGGCCGGTTACTATGTTTTCATAAGACCTTGATTTAAAAAGAGAAAATGGATTCGGCACCTTACTGCTTTCTATAACCGATACAGGAAAACCATGTTCCGTTTTTCAAACCAGGATTAGTATATAATCTTTATAAGCAGAAAATTTCATCAAATAACCTGTAACTTCTCAAAGGAGAGCTCCAATGATGAAAAATGAAAAAGGCGGTGTGCTGATAGCGGTTGTGGTAATTGCATGTATCGGCACGATTGCATCAATGGTCACCTTTCAGGCCACAAATATTTCGGTAAATACTTCCAGAGAGAAACGACTGAATACATCATTGCTTAATATTGCCGAAGCCGGTAAGGAGCATGCGCTTGCTTTATTGAGATCCGGGGAAGTCGTACCTGAAGCAAATTCCTCTACAACGATTGTTGATGCCACGGCTTTTTCAAACGGCGTCTATTCCGTGCTTTGTGAAGCAAATGCTGATGTTACGCAGGTTTCGCTGACTTCAACTGCAACGGTGGGTGAAAAGTCAAAGTCGCTCAAGGTCGGTTGCGCTGTTTCCGGCTGTGAAAAAGACGTTGAGTTTGAAATTGATGACGGCACCGTGGTACCCGGGGAAGAGTTCAAGGCGTATGCAACGGTTCTTGGAGCGGCATTTCAGTTTAATTATGGTGGTTACTATGACGCACCGATTACGTTACGATTGACTATTGGAGGAACAACGGTTGATCCCTGGGGAGATTTCAACGACCATGAGGAAGGCAATGTCAATGATCATGCAAATCCGCGAACCTACTATTTTGATACGTCATTCCCTGCAAACAGCGCCGTTTCGGTCCAGGCAAAGGCCTACAATAAGGTAAGCAGCTCATCATACAGCGAATACAGGACGGTAAACTCCACGCCTGAAAATGATTATGTTTGGGTGTTGCGTGACGGAGACGATGTTCCTGATGTTGAAGGATTCAGGGACCAGGGTGCAATCGCCGATTTTGTGGATGATTACATTGTTGACGGAAAAATTTCCTTGACTGAAAACCAGGCGATTTACCTTTTCGAAATGTACACTGCGCTCAGCGGTTCGACGGCAGATTTTCAGGATGTTGTCGTATTGTTGACCCTTGCACCTCCGGGAGCTGATTTTACTGCAAAATGCGGCCCGGGGAAAACTGAAGCCGAGGCCATGACAGTAAATAACTACAGACTTGAAAGCGTGGCTGGAGCATCTTCGGGTAAGGTGCTGAAATTGACTGGAGAAAGCGGAGCGGCCGTCTCTGAATTTATCGGCTCATCGGCAAGCTATTACGTTGAGATCGGCTATGTTGATGAAGATGACGGCGATTGCTCATTCATGCTCCTTGTCGATGATGTTGAAATCGGCTCCTGGATTGCCGACGAAGTGTCGAGTGGGTGGGACCATAAAATCCAGTCATTTTCATCTGTGCTGATTTCTGAAGGACAGGAAATTAAAATACAAGGCATGAAAAATGGAAGTGAATATGCCCGTATTGACTATATCGATATTGTTCCTCCAGGAGCATGGAGAGAGAAGTTTGAGCTGAGTGACGGCTCGTCATCAGATAACGGTGCAACTGCCTGGTCAAGCAATTCGTCCGGTGGTACCGCCTCTGTGCAGGGCGAATTATTTAAAGTCAGTGATACCGAGGTCACCTGGACATCCGAAAGTATCGATATCTCGCAAGAGACAAGCGTAGATATTTCTCTGGATATCACTGCCGACGGCGATATGGAGTCCAGCGGCGGCAGCATGGATTATTTCAAGGCCTATTATTCCATTGACGGCGGCGGGGAAATTCCTGTTGAAGAAAAATACGGCTCTTTCAGTGATCAAAGCATTGCTGTGACAGATATTGCGGGCTCATCTTTGCAGATTATCATACGTGCAAAAACAACTGCAGGAAGCGAATACTATACAATAGACAATGTATACGTAATCCCGGAAGTTACTGTTGAAGAACCGGAATGTGTTGGAAATGAATATACGGTGACTTCATGGAAAGAGCTGTAAAAATTGTCGTGAACGATGAAAATTATTCAAGGGATGCACAGTATTTGCATCCCTTTGTTTGTTTTTTAGTGCATTCTCCGCGTAAATATCGGGGTCGAAATCCATCAGGGAAATAGTGCTAATCCCCGCCCTTCAACCGCTCTTCTTTCCTTCTGGTAAAATCGATCACGAAATCCTCATTCATGCTTTTCAGTTCCTGGTAGTAGCCGTCAAAACCCGCTGCCTGGAATGCATTTTTTGCCTGCTCGTACTCGTCGAAAGTGATTCGCCGGGAAATATCCGGGTGGTGTGATGCTTTGAAAAGCGGCCGGTACTGAGCCATGACACTGACCGTGATATCGTCGGGGTCGAATGTTTGGGCCAGAAAGCGGACAATCTGCTCGCTTCCGGCCACCCCGCCGGGAAGAACAAGGTGGCGGACCAGGAGGCCTTTGTATGCAATGCCGTTGCTGTCGGTTTTCAGGGGCCCGACCTGGCGGAACATCTCGCGGATTGCGGCCTGGTTTACAGTAGTATAGTTTTCGGCAGAGGAGAATTTCTTTGACGGCCCGGTGTCGTGGTATTTCATGTCGGGAAGGTATATGTCGACAATGCCGGAGAGCAGGCGGAGCGTTTCCACAGACTCATAGCCGCTGCAGTTGTAGACAATGGGGACGGCAAGCCCTGCATTCGATGCCGTGCGGAGGGCCTGAAGTATCCAGGGGAGGAAATGGTCCGGGGTAACCAGGTTGATATTATGACAGCCGGTATTCTGGAGTCCGATCATTTTTTGTGCAAGCTCATCGGGAGTGTATGAGCGGCCTTCGCCGAGATGGGATATCTGATAATTCTGGCAGAATATGCATTTAAGCGTACACTGCGAGAAAAATACCGTGCCCGATCCCCTGGTCCCCGAAACAGGAGGCTCTTCGCCGTGGTGCGGAAAAATGCTTGATATGTACATTTCCCCCGGGGCTTTACAGAACCCCTTTACGCCGCATATTCTGTTTACGCCGCAGGAGCGGGGGCACAATCGGCACTTGCCTGCCGATTCAAAGGCCGACCGGATCCGTTCATTCCATTCGCCGGAGAGTAAATGTCTGTATGAGGGAAGATGATCCATTATTACGGGGTGTCGGCCTGGTGGGACAGCACAAAATAATCAGCTTCCGGTCAAGTCTTCGAGCGTAATGAAATTATCATCCGAAGATTCCGGCTCTTTGTCTTGTCCAGACCCGTCAGTGAACCCGAATTCCTCCTGGTTTTCAGAGAGGATCATCATTGCAATGACCCGGGGGATATACTCATTGGTTTCTTCGGCGAGTACGCCCATACGGTAGATGTACCAGAAGTCCCTGTTTCTCATGGGATCGTCAATTTTCATCAGCGCGCGCATAATGCGTCCCTCGCCCGCGTTGTATGCGGCCATGGCGAGCATGACCGAGCTTTTCCCGCCGAAAATCGAAATAAGGTCTTTGAAATATTCGGTTGCCGCGTAGGTGGCTTTTTCCGGATCGAGACGTTCATCAACCTGATCATCTACCCTGAGTCCGTATCGCCGCGCGGTGGCGGGCATGAATTGCCACAGGCCCCGGGCGCCGGCATGGCTCAATGCCCGGGGATTAAACCCGCTCTCCAGCATGGAAATATATGCAAGCTCGGTAGGCATGTTCTTTTCTTTGAATATCCGGATAATCATGGGGAAATACCGGTCGCGTCGCCCGATATATCGCGCAACCGTCCGTTTCATTCTCCCCGAGTAAATGTTCACATGGTACTTGACACGTTCAACCATTTTTTCGGGTATATGATAATCGGTTTCCCCGAAACGCCTGAGAATTTCGTCGATTTTCCGCTCGATCGGGTCCTCGTAAAATTTCCCGAAATCGTCTTCCCTGATATGCGTTTTTACCGTCGAGAGCTTGCTTTTTGTTTTTTCGAGCTTGGCAATCAGCGCCTTGAGCTCTTCCTTGTTCTGGTCGGGATTTTTTCTTGCCTCGGCAATGCTTTTCTCGATATTGTCAAGCATTTCTTCAAGGGTCAGGCCGTGCTGAAGAAGGTTTTTGTACTGGTAGGCCCTGATTGTGAAGTAGGTAACGGCAATTACCGACACGAAGAGAACCGCGCCGAGGATTATGATCCACTGCTTATGCGTTTTCCGGGAGGCGTGGTATGATGTTGTCAGGAGGTGGGTCTGTGTTTCGCCGAGATTCCCCCGGTCGAGGATCCGTTCCAGCCGCCCGCCGTTTTTCATGAGCTTCTGCATGTCGCGATAGTCCATCCGTTTCTGCACAAGCTTGCGCTCAAACTCGATCGTTTTTGAATCCCCTTCCTGATAATCGCTGTCGGTGTCGTCATCAATCTGAAAGGCCTCCCTGTGCTCCCTGTTGGTTGAGTCTGAGCTTGTGGGCAGCGGCCCCTCATGTTGAACGTCGTCGGTGGTACGTTCGGCTGTTGACGGTTTCGGGAAATTATCGTTGTCGCTGCCGGCCGGGTGATAGGTAATATCCGGCTCGGTTTCCGAGGTTTTCAACGTAAGCCGCGGCCCCATCTTGCCGAACCCGATCTCATCACCGGGGTTCAGGCTGCTTTCCCTGGCTAAATCTTCATTAACAAATGTGCCGTTTGAGCTTTCGAGGTCCTGGATAAGAATCCGGTCGCCTGTTTTATAAAGGATCGCATGGTGACCCGAAACCCGTTTTTCGGATGGATGCATGGTGACTGCATTCTGGGTTCCCCGGCCGATACTCATCGCACCGTCCGAAAGAATAAATTTTCTTCCCTTCTCAATTCCCTGCGTAATTTCGAGATAATAGCATGTCATACAAATATCTGCCCAGTTCAACTCCAGTAGCGTTTGATAAGGCTTTCAAATACATTATGCCCGGCCTCGCCCGCGGATTTGCGGAATGCTTTTTCGAGGTCTTTCTGCATTGCGGCGGCAGACTGATACCGGTTTTCAGGATTGACCGTTATGGATTTATTGATAATTTCGACAAATTCGGCGGGGATTGTTGTTGACGGTTTGAGTGGCTTGATTTTTCCTGTAGCTTTCGCATTAAGCAAGACAGTGACCTCAGTTTGCGGAAGGGCCCGGCGGCCGGTAACAAACTCATACAGTGTTACGCCGAGTGCGTAGATGTCCGAGCGCGGGGTAATATCCGCGCCTTCAATCTGTTCGGGGGCCAGGTAGGGAAGTGTTCCGACAATTGCGTTCGTATCCACGGTATGAAGGCTGACTTCAGTGGGCCGCGCAATACCGAAATCGGTGAGCTTGATCGCACCGTTTCTGGCCAGCATGATATTCGCCGGTTTCAGGTCCCGGTGGATTACGCCGTTGTAGGTTTTGCCGTAAATAGTCACGCTGTATTTATGCGCGTACTCGAGCGCCCGGCATACGACAATGCCGATTGCCGCGGCCTGCGGAACGCTCAGCACTGTGCATTTCCCCAGAAGCTCTTCCATGGACGCGCCGTGGATATACTCCATTTCGAGGTACGGAAGACCGTGCCAGTCGCCGACACTGTAGCACTGGACAATGTTTGGATGATTCAAATCTGCAAGAATCCGTGCTTCTGTCTCGAACCGTTCCCTGATTTTTTCCGTCTGATCGGGCTTGAGCACCTTTACTGCACGGTAAACCTCGAGCCGCGGGTTCCATACAAGGTATACGTCGGCCATTCCCCCGCTTCCAAGCGGCTTGACAATCTGTCCGTTGCAGAGGTCCCGGAGTGCCAGCACAATGGCACCGTCACGGCTTTGCTGAACTTCGCCGATATCGCTTTCCACCATGGTCGACTGCGCCTTACCGTTATCACCGGTCGCAACTGTCCGGGCCAGTTCGTCGCGGATATGAATAGCCGTGGGCAATGAAGGGACTTCACCGAGAAAATCACTGTCTGCCGGGGGTGCAAGCTTGGCATCGACCGGCGTCTGCTTCGGCTGAAAGTCCAGTGATGCATGCTCGACAAGGGTTGGGTCTGTTTTTTGAAGCGCGAACCAGAGAATCGAAAAAATCCAGGCATATACATGCGGCGAGGGGTCCCAGAAATAATCGGCAAAATGAAAAAGAATAATGCCAAGGCCGATACTGAGCAGGACAAGGAGGACACCGCCAAAGATTGAATACATTTTTTTATCGTGCGGGACCAGGACCGCCAGTCCGGGGAAAAGAAAGAAAAGCATGGCCCAGTTCAGGGCCGCCAATAAGCCACCGCCGTCGGCTATCCATGAGTTTTCGAGTATGTCAAGGACACTGGTGGCCCAGATTTCAACCCCGGGAAATTCACTGCCTACGGGGGTGATAAAAAAATCGGGCGAGGCGGCAGGATCGGTTACGCCAACGAAAACAAGCTTGTCTCTGAATTCCGATGGATCAACGGTTCCATTCAGGATTTCTGCGGCCGGAACGGTTGGCACGGTACCTGCTCTTCCCCGGAAATTGAGTTTGAGCGTGCCGGCATGTGAACTGACAGGTATTTTTTTGTCTCCAAGAACAATCCGGGGCTTGCCGTCAAGCTTCAGATGCTTTTTCTCCAGGCCCAGATATGATGCTGCGGCTGCAAGGCCGAATGAGGGGAAATAATCGTTACCCACCTGGATTACATGAATGATTTCGTTGAGTCGCTGGGTGGATTTCCGCGTGGAAACGTTGAGAAAACCGCTCCTGGCGGCATGTTTCAGAAAAACAGAGTCTGGTTTATCAATCGAGTTTGCATGGTAAAAAAGCGCGTTTTCAAGTTGTTCCCTGTTGGAAAGCATCATAAATGCATGAGGCGCAATTTCCTGCGGGACAGCAATCATTCCGCCTTTTTCATCGGTAGAGATTTTGCCCACGCGAAATGGAAGGACGAGGTTTTTCATGGCGGAAAAAACCGACTCCAGACTGTCGTTTCCAGCAGAATCGGCTCGATGGGGAAACAGGAAATCGAGTGCAACAGCTTCGGGATATCCGGATTCGATTGTACCAAACAGCTTCGCCAGCGTGGTACGCGGCCAGGGCCATCCACCGACACTGCTTATGCTCTCCTGGTCGATTCCGACAATAACGACCTTTTCGGAAACGTTTCCCTGTTTGAAAATAAAATTAATTCCGTACAGTATATCCCGTACGCCGAAAAACGGACTGATAGCCAGTATCAGGAGAAGGGCGATTGTCAGTCCGGAAAGAACGATAACCCGCTTGCTGTTCATAAGCTATATCTCCATAAGAACACGATCGATCCGCTTATCTCTTTCTTCGTTCCACTTTTCCCAGTCGTCACCGTGCTGCCGTGAGAATGATTGCGGTTTTCCGGGATTCCCGTTTTCATCAATACTGATTTTCTGCATGGAACGCACAATCTCCGACCATTCTGCAAGCGATACCTCGTGTGGTCCGGGTACTTCCTCAGGGC
>WJKA01000100.1 GCA_014729375.1 Chitinivibrionales bacterium | reverse complement strand
GGGTGAAATTAATGTACAAACCGCAACCGGTGAAGGCGCACTGTTCAGCATTACAATTCCGTTCGGAAAAGGAGAAGATCCACGGCACGGTGATAATACTGAGATGAAACTGGCGGGGAAACAGATTGCTGTTGTAACAGAAAACGCCCGTACCAAAGAGATGCTAACGGAACATCTTCGTTGCTGGAAATGTAAGGTAGACAAAAAAGAAATGTCCGGCTCAGATATTCGTAATGGCGCCGCTGCCCACGGCTTGCAGCAGGATGATGTAGCGGATGCAATTATTGTCGAAAGCAGTCTGGTGCAGAAAGTTGAGAAAATATTCGACAAAAATTCCGAAGCAGTGCGCAGCAAAACAGTTATACTGAAGGATTTTGCTGAAACTACGGCAATGCCTCGCACAGGAAACGATCATTTCACTACAGCCACCGTGCAGAAACCGGTGAGAAAAAAGTACCTGCGTACAGCGCTTCTTGAGGCCTGCTGCGAAAACAGGTCCCCCGGAAATGCCTGCCGGCATGAACAAACGCGAGAAATAGAAATCACCCGGAAAAAAACGCATGTACTCCTGGTTGAAGATAACGAGACGAACCAGAAAGTTGTCCTGTTTATGCTTAACAAGCTCGGATGTGCAGTTGAACTTGCGGGAAACGGCAAAGAAGCGATCCGGCTGTTGCAGCAACAACCGTTTGATATCGTTTTTATGGATATTCAGATGCCTGTCATGGATGGAATTGAAGCGACTGCCGCTATTAGAAATTCTTCAATGCTCCCGTCTGAATACCGTTCTGTTCCGATTGTTGCAATGACCGCACATGCGCGTGAAGATGACCGGAGACAGTGTGCTGAAACCGGTATGAACGGGTATATCACCAAGCCGGTGACACCGGAAAAACTGAAAGAGGCAATGAACTATATCAGTAATGATAAGGGTATCTCAGTCAGCCGCAAACCGCTGAAAAAAACAAGCATAATCGAAAGAGAAATTTTTGATGCACCTGTTTTTTTCAGCCGGCTGGAAAATGATACGGAATTGATCTGGAGGGTCCTGACTGTTTTTCTCAAAGATATTCCCGGGCAGGTCCGGATATTGTGGGACGCTGTTTCGTCGGTTGATTGTGCCGCGGTTGAAAAGCAGGCGCACAAGATCAAGGGTGCATGCAGAAATGTTGAGGCCCGCGCCCTTGCATCGGTCGCCGAACAGCTCCAGGAGGCCGGTCACAGTGCCAATCTCAGCCGGATAACCGCTCTGATCGACCGGCTTGAACTGGAATTCAGAGTTTTGAAAATAATACTTATGTCAATTGATCCGGCCCGGATGATTTCGTTTGGAAGGGAGCGAATCGATGAAAATGCTTGTTGTGGAAGATGATTTCAACAGCAGAAAAATGCTGCAGAACATGCTGCATCATTATGGAGAATGCGATGTTGCTGTTAATGGCAAAGAAGCGGTGCGCGCAGTAAAAACAGCATGGAATGAAAAGCGCCCGTACAAGATCGTCTTTCTTGATATCATGCTGCCGGAGATGGACGGCCAGGAAGTGCTGAAAAAGCTGAGAGAGCTTGAAGAGGAAAAGGGGGTCGGAGGGTCGGATTGCATGAAAATAATTATGACAACTGCACTTGATGACAAACAAAACATTATGGAGGCTTTCCGGCACCAGTGTGAAGGTTATCTTGTCAAGCCGTTGACCGGAGAAAAATTGCAGCAACAGCTTGAAGAACTTGAATTGATATAACGCAAAACAGGTAACGGTATTATGGGTGAATCGACAACACGCACTGCAGCAATAATCAATGATGACATTACGCAATTGACCACTATGGCCGGATTGCTCGAAAAACACGGGTATACAACAATCCCGTGCACCAGCGCGGAGTATGCACTGGAAACGCTCTCAAAAAAGCTCCCGCCCAGTGTGATAATTACCGATATCCAGATGCCGGGTGTTGACGGATGGCGGTTTTGTCAGATCGTCCGGTCAAAAGAGTACAAAAAGCTTAACCAGGTACCGATTATAATGATCTCCGCGGTTTTCAAGGATGATGATGTTTCGAGGGTGAGCAGGGAAATCGGCGCAGACGCATTCTTGACCGTACCGGTTAATCCGCAGGCATTGTTGAGCACGATTGACCGGTTACTCGGAAGTGAAACGCATGCGAAAAAAACGACTGTTCTGGTCGGCGGAGCGGTTACCGATACGCGCAGGAAGATGATTGATGCGTTTGCTTCTCAGGGATACCAGGTAATTACCGCCGCGGATACCGGGCACTGCCTGCAGCAATTGAGAAGCGCCAGTCCGACAATCGCGGTTCTTTTCGATGATCTCGATCAGTCCGGACTCCAGGAGTGCATTCGCGATATGCGCCGCACGGAATTTTCAGTAACACTTGTTTGTTGCGTGCCTGAAAGCAGAAAAGAATTCTATGCCCACTATGTGCAGGCCGGTGCGGATGCATGCCTGCGGCCGACGTTTGTTGATAATTATCCTGTTGTACTGTGTGAAAAGATCATGCGGGAACGGGCGTTTGTCAAAGTTGAAGAACTGCTTAGAAAACGTACCTGGGAACTTGAGGAAAGCCGGGAAAAATACCGGACAATGATGGATTCGATGGTGGACCCGATATATATATGTGCGGGCGATTACGGCGTTGAATATGTAAACAAAGCCATGATCCGGCTGATTGGCGATAATCCTGTCGGAAAAGAGTGTTATCGCGCCATTTTCGGCAATTCATCACCCTGTCCCTGGTGTAATATGAACGAGGTTCAGGCGGAAAGAAACGTAGAATACAGTATCGAATGCACGTCGCTGCACCGTTTTTTCACAATCAACGCGGCTCCCCTGTATCATCCGAACGGGGGTATATCACAAATGTCAATACTGCACGATACGACCCGGCAGAAAGAGCTTGAGACCCGTCTCCGTCACGCACAGAAAATGGAAGCGCTCGGACATCTTGCCGGAGGCGTCGCACACGATTTTAATAACATGCTCGGGGCCATCCTCGGGTTTGCAGACATGGTCAAGGAAAGCAATATCAATGAAAACAGCGGCACCCCTGTAGATGATGTGCTTGACGGCAGAATGGAGACGATAATCCGGGCCACCAACAGGGCGGGTACACTTGTTAAACAGCTTCTTGCTTTTTCGAGACAGGGAAAATATCTCAATGAACCTGTCGATATGCACCGGCTAATTGATGAAACCGTGGCGCTGCTCGAACGGACCATCGACAAAAGAATTGTTGTCGAAAAAGACCTGCGCGCGCAGGGCACTGGAATTGTCGGTGATCCGCAGCAATTGCTTAACGCGCTGATAAACCTCGGGGTAAATGCGCGGGATGCCATGCCGAACGGTGGAACATTGAAATATCAGACCGCATGCGAAACTGTTACGATAGAATCGAAACTCTGCCGGGCAGGAGAACTCACGCCGGGAAATTACCTGCGAATCGACGTGACCGATACCGGCGGGGGAATTCCTCCGGAGTTGCAGCCGAAAATATTCGATCCGTTTTTTACCACCAAAGAGCAGGGAAAAGGTACCGGACTCGGACTTGCAAGCGTGTATGGTACGATGAAAAATCATGCGGGGCATATTTATGTACGTAGCGGAGTGAAACGCGGTACCACATTTACAATATATCTTCCCCTGAGCGCCGTTTCTGCTCCTGATAACGAGGAAAACAGACAAGGTATGCCGGACCCGGCCAATGGTTCGGAAACAATACTTATTGTCGATGATGAAGACGCGGTGAGAGAAATCGCACAGGAAATCCTGAAGAAAAACGGGTATACAACCGTTACCTGTACAAATGGAAAAGAAGCCGTGGAGTATTATGAAAAACATTATGATGAAATTGATATGGCAATTATTGATATGATAATGCCGGAAAAGAGCGGAGATCAATGTTTCGAGGAAATGAAAAAAATCAACCATGATATCAAAGCCCTGCTTTTTACCGGGTACAGCGCGGGAGAGCGCACCGTGCATATGCTGAAAAACGGCATGGTGAAAATTGTCCGCAAACCTTTTACAAGTAAGCAACTGCTTGATGCAGTCGCAACAGCTTTGAAAGCGGATGGATGTGCAATGCGTAATGATCAGATGGTATGAAAAGGAGCAGTGACTATGCGGACGAACAAAAAAGTTGTTCTTGTTGTTGATGATGAAGAAGCTATTCGTGAGTATGTACGCTACATAATCGAAAAAGAGGGATACACCGTGATCGAAGCTGAGAACGGGGCGCAGGCACTCGATTATTTCAGGACGTTTCATATCGATTTGATGCTTACTGATTTGATTATGCCGGAAAAAGAAGGCATCGAAACAATACTCTCACTGAAAACGGATTATCCGGATGTAAAGATTGCCGCCATGTCCGGGGTTGCCGAAAGCGAAACATACCTGCGCTCGGCCGGCAAACTCGGTGCTGATGCTGTTCTGCGCAAGCCGTTTGAAAAAACAAAACTGGTCGAAATTGTAAACGATTTGATGGGGGCGGAAAAATATGCCGAAAACAAATGATATGCCAGTAACCATTGTTGCAATTCAACCAAGGAGGCCGGATGGATGTAACCTATGTTAATCCTTTTATCACCTCAACAATTGATACGTTCAAGACAATGCTCAATACCGAGGTGAAACCGGGAGTGCCGCGGGCCAAAAAGGAACCGCTCCCAACCTATGATATTTCCGGAATTATCGGACTGTCCGGCGATGCACAGGGATCGATTGCCATAAGCTTTCCGAAAGTAATGGCCTTGAAGCTGGTTTCGACAATGATGGGGATGACGATTAAAGTTATCGGTCCGGATTTGACCGACGGTATAGGCGAAATTGCAAATATTATTGCGGGAAATGCAAAGCAGCATTTCAACGGTCTCAATCTGATGATATCACTGCCGAATGTTGTCATCGGAAGAAATCATACTTTATCGACACAAAAAGGCGTTCCAACGCTTGTCGTGCCGTTCGGGGCACCTTCAGGCGAATTTGTCATGGAAGTTTCTTTGAAAACCTAACGGATGAAAGGAGATGGAAATATGAATATTATGATTGTTGACGATCATATCGAAATACGGACCATGCTGAAAGAAATGCTTGATGGCAACGATAATAATATTATTGTTGCCGGGAACGGAAAACAGGCTATCGAATTGCTGGCCGT
>WJKA01000099.1 GCA_014729375.1 Chitinivibrionales bacterium | reverse complement strand
GGTCTCCAAGAACCACCAAATTGTTTCCAAGAATCTCTAATCACTGGTGATGATACGTACCAAATTTCTTTCAGTTCTGACATTACATCTTCTATTTGCTTTTTGTTCAATCCTTCATTTCTTTCTTCTCTTGGGTCTAATGATATATAATGGTCTGCTGGTCTCCAACTACTCCAGATTGTATGTTTAGTTCCAACGTCTTTCTCATATCCGATAGTCTTACCTAAATTAACTCTAATAACTATATCAAATTCGTCTATCTTATCACCAAGTCCAGAATCTTTTAGTGAACCTGCTGAACCAACTACTAATATAGATTTATTATTTAGATTTAACATTGTACCATCCATATCCTAATTTCTCTACATCATTCTTGTAAAGTTGATTAAATTTATCTAATATATTTTGTGTGTAATAATCTCTGTAATTATATGGCTTACTTTTATTAATATGATATAACTTATAATTTACATTAAGATTGTCTAGTATTTTACTTTTAAATTCTTTTTCGTAGTTCTCAAATCTTATGATGGTATTTAATTGTTCTACATTACAATTCTCGTATTGTCTCATCATATGAGGGTCTAATTTCCTTACTTCATCTCTTTTTATTGCACCGTCTATAAAATCTTCATAATTAAACTCATTAAAGTTGTTCTTATTAATACCGTAAAGTTTTCCTACGTGACTAATTTTGTTAAGTTCTCTGGGTTTTTCTATCCAATTAATGTAACATGATACTGCTCTTTCGTATGGATTTCTAATTACTGTGAATTTATTATAGTCGTGTGGTATTTGTTCCCATTTGTATATTATTTCTCCAAATACTCCATCTCTATTAGCTTGATGTACATTCATGTTTTCTAGATTCTTTCCTTCAAGATGTGCAAGTGTTAGCATAGTTGATGTACTAGCATTCTTACTGCATCTAATGTAAGCTAATTTATATTTTGGTATTAGAATAATTCCTGTTCTAACATTCACTATAACTCACCATCACAATAATTACACTTCATAACTTCCCATTTGTAGATATAGTTATTCATATTACAGTTAGAACACTTAAAGATTTTAGGTTTAGATGATAATTTAGATTTCTCTATTTTAGATTCATTAGTAAGATTAATGACTTTGTTTTCGTTAATTAATTTTTTAATATATTGTCTCTCAATATACCAATTATGTTGAGTATTGTTGTATTTAGGTTGACCTTTAAATTTAGAAAAGTAATGCCAATATTCCGATGAGTTATTATCGTTAATAGTAAATCCAGTAATATAAAATTTGTCTACAAGTAATAATAATAATAATATTGTAATAAGTCCTGTACTTGGTTTATGATGTATGGCATTTAATTTATTACGATATCTTTCATTTAGAGTTTTTGTTGGGATTGATAATCCTAAGTATTCTATTAAATCATCTTCCTTTGTTCTGTCCAAATCTGATTTATTAAATGATAAATACCAAATCTCCTTCACAGACTTAACTAATTCCTTAATCTCGTCTGTGTTTAACCCATGATAGTATTCAAATCTTCTGTTCAATGATAAAGGTAAGTTTATAGAATCATAACTGACCCAAATAGTGTTTTTGCTACCAACGTCTTTTTCATAACCTTTGGTATATCCTTTATTAATTCTTATGACTATATCAAATTCGTCTATCTTTTTGCCAAGATTAGAATTTTTTAACGAACCTGCACATCCTACTACAATGATGCTTTTATTGTTTAAGTTTACCATCCTTGCCATCCCTTCCATTTTAAATGGCTGCATCTGTCTATTGTATAAATCTTGAATTTTCTATCAATCAGATATGTTTTATGTAAGTCCATGTTGCCTCTATCTACGTATTCAGTAATGTTCCACTTTTTGTAGAAATATTCTTTACTTTTCTCTACTTCATCACCATATCTAAAATGACTATAGTTATCCCAATTCAAATCATCTTCGCCTCTATCATGTCCAGCGAATATATTAAAACATACTCCTGCCTTGTACTGTGGATAGTTGTACTTCATATTAAGATAAAAGTCTTCATGTTCCTGTCCTATTATGTATTTTTTATCCCATTTCATTTCCTTCAATACTTTGGTTTCCATAATAGCACAATTCTCTACTACATCAACGTTATATCCAAAATGATATTTACCATCTATGCAATCTTCATTTAAGTCTTTTGGTGCTTTGATATATAGCTTCCTGTCTTTAATTTCCATATTGAAACACCAATTATGTTGCTTGCCTGCTTTTATACCTCTAAAGTTGGGAAATCCAACTATTTTGATGTCTGGATGTCTTTTAAGAAAATCAATTCCTTTTAATGCACACTTGGGTATGTAATAGTCATCATCCAATAAGAAGAAATACTTACTATCTGTTTCACTCACTAATCTGTTGCGTGTTTCTGATAGCCCTAAGTTAAAAGGATAAAGGAATAATTCAACTCTATCATCAAACTTTTGTATCATTTTTTTATGTATCTTTTTAAACCTATTAGGTCCATCACATCCTACTAATACTCTATCTACTCCAGCATCTAAAGCATATTGGATAGTATTCATGCATATATTTGGTCTCATAAATGATTTGATTCCAGCAGTAATTTCAGTCATAAAATCCTCCTTTAAGTATATCACTAATCTTTCTTTTTATTAATTCATTACCTTTAACTTTAAGATGATTATCTAAATATTTATAATCTTTGTATGTGTCATCATTAATTTCTTCTAAATCCACATAGTAAATATCTGTATTATTAGATTCAGATTCTAACACTTTATTATATTGATTTATTATATTTTTCATCCCTTTGTATTTTGGATGAGGTTGTCCAATTCCAATAAATATAAGAATCTGATCTCTATTGCTATACTCATTAAAGTTACTAATTATATCATCATAAATCTTTTTAAATTCTTTAATAGGAGTTCTTTGATACTTATTTCCATTCTTATCTTTCCTCACCCAACAATCTACTAATCCAGTATGAACAATGATTACATCACACTCCAACAGGTAAGGTATCTTATAATGAAAATCCTCATATACTCTATCTATTTTACATCCTATTTGGCATCTATTAATAAGCTCAGCATCATATTCATTTGCTACAAGTTTTGGATACGTTTGCTCATATTTAACTACAATCTTATCTTTCTTTGGATTGTAATTTATAGGTCTACATCCTCCTCTCGGTAGGGTTAATGAATTGCCTAGTACTAATATTCTCATGTCTATCAACTAATAATTATTTTGCATTTAAACGTGTTGTAATCGGCTCGTAAGCTAAAAACTATTCACACAGGTGGTATAGGTATCGTTAATATTAAGACCTCTCAGATACCGTCTATGAGCCTTCTGAGTGATATTACTCACTAGAGTGAAATTTCTTTAACTCATCCATTTTGTTATTATAACTTTCCATATCATTAAATATTAAACAGTCTACGCATACTTTAGTATTAATAAGTCTAAGCTTTCCTTCTATATTTTTCCAATTAGAATAATTCTTTCTTACCATGACAGCTACTATATCATCATTGTACCATTCTGTTATATAACCGCCTAGAT
>WJKA01000098.1 GCA_014729375.1 Chitinivibrionales bacterium | reverse complement strand
GTAGAAAATACGGGCCCATGCAATGATTATGGTGATGGTGTAACGTATTCCGTTTGTAATAGATGGACCAGCGGACCTGATTCGGGAAAGTATGTTGCCGGTTTATTGGTGGTTATAGGGGCGCCTTACGGCAATCCTGATGTAGATATCAGGGTACACCATTGCTATATTGATGGTTCTGATTCTTATCCTGCACCCGGAGATATGGCTGCCGCTACCTATGGATTCATGACACATTTTTACAATAACTATGTAGCGTACATTCAGAATATAATAACTCGAGATTTTTGTGATTACGTTTGGGGAAATACGTTTATCCAATTATCAATTGTACCGGATTTCAACTCTTCCGCCCATCACAATCTATATCAATCTTATGGTGGCGCCGGGAGAAAAAGCTATGTCTATAACAATTATGCGAAAAACATATCCGGCGGGGCTACATTTCTATGGTATCCTACGGACAGTACAAAATTTTATGCCTTTAATAATGTAACGTGTGAGGACTGGAATCAAATATTCCAACTGAGTTCGGGAAAAATAACATCAGCATCAAATACCGCGGGATTCTATGTCTGGAATAACTCGGTACAATGTGTTTCCGCTCATAATTTCGCCGCTGTTAATGGATCTCAATCCGGACATGCTGTAAACGCCTTTGTCATCAAGAACAACCATTTCATCGCTTCCAATAAAGCTATCAATGCCGGCGTAAACGCTTCAACTTTGAATGCTGCCGCAAACTGTTTTCAGACAAATGCCGAAGCGATATCATCAAATTATACGACTCAATCCACATATCCTCTTTACCCGCCTTCAGGCAGTTCTTTGACTGTAGGAACAGGAACGGATATTTCATCTATTTTCGCTGAGCTGGTTGATTCCGATCCTTCTTTCCCTTCAACTGCCTGTTTATATGACGCAACACTTGGGGTATCTATTGACAGTGTTAAGCATACCGTAACGGGAAATTCGAGAACGCCTGTTTTGCGCGGAGGAAGTTTTGATATTGGGGCCTATCAGTATCAGTCAGGATCACCGTCTCGAATAAAAACAAAAATGCACAGGGTACAGCCGTTTGGACAGGGCACTATTGCTGTTGAAGCCCGTCCGGAGGAACCAATCGTCCTGTCTGTTTACGGTATATCCGGACGCTGTATTTCTCAACAGCACCTGTTGGGCAACGAGCACGGTTTGCACAGAATCGGGTGGAAACGGCTTACAAGTAATGCGACTGCCGGAGCATTTATTGTAGCTGTCGAGCGGGATGGATTAGCCATTGTGCAGCGATTGATGAGAATTAAATAAATAAATCAGGGAAATTTGCATGCTGGCCGCGTAAAGCAACGATGATTACGAACTAACTGATTGATCATTATGCTGGTATTATCCGCGTACGCCAATGGGCGGTTTTTTAATGATGCTTTATGATCTGCCTCTAAAATCAACAGGTTATGCAAATAGTGTTCCCAGTACGTACACATATAATGGCGATATCTGAAATTTCCTGTTGCGGTATTGCCGTAGAAAACCTATTATTTGTATATGGAAAGCGTATTCGAATTCATCGACTACCGCCAGTTCCTGAATCATTATTATTATGTCAAAAAGGCGGAAACCCGTTATTTCTCATTCCGCTATTTCGCAAACAAAGCGGGCATAAATTCTTCATCGTTTCTCAAGCACGTTATCGATGGCCGCCGAAACCTTACTCCGGTCGCATGTGTCCAGTTTTGCGCCGCGCTGGGCCTCGACGGCAAGCAGGCCACGTATTTCCGTCACCTGGTTATGTTCAACCAGGCGCGCACCGCCGCCGCAATACTGAACGTGAGCCGGCCGCAAGCACGGCAATACAAGAGAAAGGCCATGCCATGAAAAGTCTATCGTCAGGCATTCTTGCTGCCGATAGAAGGATATCACGCGGAGTATGTCCCCGGCAACTCACAAAAATGGAGAGAAAGCAATGAAGGAAAACTTGAATGGCGAACGCACAATTTTCACCGTTTTGATTGCCATTCTCGCCTGCGTTTCACTGTCGAATGCAACGACATACTATGTCGATTTCGCCGGCGGTGATGATACGCGGTCGGGAGCATCCCCCGGATCGGCCTGGAAGCATTGTCCGGGCGATCCTCAGGCCACGTCGAATGCGGCAGACGCCGTGCTGAAGCCCGGTGACATTGTCCGGTTCAAAGGCGGTGTAGCCTACCGCGGATCGATTAATAATAAATGGTCCGGCGCCGAAACTGCTCCAATTACCTACGACGGCAACAGCGATTCGAGTTGGGGAGAAGGGCGAGCGGTTATCGATGCATCGGAGCCGCTCGGCAACTGGACCCGCTGCTTGTCGCAGCAGGAGTGCGACGGCAACCCGAACTGGGAAAACATTTACTGGTCGCTTGCTCCCGATGGAGTCATGCCGTTTACGGCAAATCTGTATGAAGGCGATTCGCTGCTCGCGCTTGCGCAGGAGCCGGACCAGCCCGATCCGTTCTTTTTCGACAATGTCGAATATTTCACCAAGCTTCCCGCCGCGAATATGACCCGCACGACGCTCACCGATCCCGCGATGTTCTCATCGGGCGACTGGGACAGCGTGTCCGCGCTTATCTGGACGCTTCCCAACGTGGTTGCGCTCCGTACAATCCTCACGTGCGAGCAGTCAACCGCGACGATAACGTTCGATACCATCAACGATCCGTCAGGTTACAACAAATATGCCGTTATCAACGGCGTTCGCTTAATCGACCGGCCGGGGGAATTCGCGGTCGATCGTGCCGCGCGGCCCGACGGGAGCCGACGGGTGTATCTGTGGCCGCTTTCGTGGGCGGCGCCCGCGCACAGCAGCATAACGGTATCGATAAGAAGCTACGGTTTCAATATCGGCGTTTACAATCACATTACGGTCAAGGGATTCGAGGTGCGCAAGTGTTCGGGCGGCGGCATGACCGGAGGCGTTGGTATCGGCAGCATCTCGCGTCCGTGGGACACCACGATTACCGGCATACGCATTATCGACAACATCGTCCGGTACGGCCGCGGCGGCGAAACCCGCGCGTATGGCGGCATATTCATCGACAAATGCGTCGCCTGTACGGTAAGCAACAATAGCGTCCGCAACAACGTCAATGCTATCGGCATTTTCATGCCCGGCGCCCGCAATTCGCACCTTCGGAGCAACGAGGTGGTCCGTAACGGCTCCACAGGCATTCTGTTCATGGGATGCCGCGACAGCCGTATCAGCGGCAACTTAGTTGCCGACGGCATCGGCACGCATGCAAACGGCATTTCGGTGTATTCGGCCAGCGAGCGCATCGTGGTGGAGAGAAACCGGGTTGTCAATTCGAACATCTGCTTTACCATGGAGCAAAGCCGTGATGTCGATGTAGTCAACAACCTGTTCGTCGGCAGCGGCGCCGGCTATCTGTGCGCAGCCTGGGGCGGCATGGCAGGGAACGTGAATATTTTCAATAATACGATTGTCAACAGCGCCAATCATGCATCGGTGTACGTCTCCGGCTGCGACAGCGATTCTCTGGATGTCGTCCTGCGCAATAATATTCTCGACGGCGGCGGGTGCGGCGCGCGAAGCAATAATCTGTATGTGGGACTGTCGTGGAGCCAGGGTGATCGATACGGCTGGTCGCTTGCTGAAGGGGAAATGGTCGAGAACGATATGGATAAGATATTCATCGATGCCGCTGCCGGCGACTACCGGCTCAGGGAAAGCAGCGCGGCCATCGACAGGGGGGCCGATTTGTCGGGAGCGGGCGTTACCGTGGATTTAGCGGGCAATGCGCGCCCCAACGGCAAAGGGTTCGATGCCGGAGCGTATGAATACTCCGGGAATCAAACCGGCAGTCTGCCTGAGCAGATAGCCGTCGCTTCCGAACTTGCGCGCTATCGTCGTTTGCACGGCCGGGCATTGCGCCGGCAGATTGACCAAGGCACTATTCGAGCGTATACGCTTCGCGGCTCGGTTATCCGGAAGGGACATTCAATGG
>WJKA01000097.1 GCA_014729375.1 Chitinivibrionales bacterium | reverse complement strand
TCGCTATTCTTCGCAAACTCGATCAAATGTCGGATATCGGGATCATCACCAAAAGATTTGCATAAATCATCGATAGCATCGGATATAAAAGGATGGTCTTTGAACAGCATGCGGTAGGCCCGTTTTATTTTTCGCTGACGTTCCACATTAAAGCCCCTCCGCTCCAGACCAATCTTATTGATACTTCGAATGCTGGGCGGGTTGCCCGCACAGAGAGCATAAGGTACAACATCCATGTTGAGGTAGCTTGTCGCGCCGATAAAAGCAAAATCCCCGATTCTGCAAAACTGATGAATTGCCACAACACCACCGATTGTAACATTACTCCCGACTTCAACATGACCGGCCATGGCAAGGTTGTTTGAAATGATTACATCATCCCCCACCCTGCAGTCATGCGCAACATGACAATAGGCCATGATCAGGCAGTTTTTTCCGATACTGGTTTTTCCCAGGGCACTGGTGCCTCTGTTCAGCGTACAGAATTCCCGGATAACGGTATTGTCACCGATCTCCAGCAGCGTGTGCTCACCGTCGAATTTCAAATCCTGCGGGACCGTGCCTACGGACGCGCCGTTGAATATCCTGCAGTTGCTTCCAAGCCTCGTTCCTGATGCGATAAGCGCGTGCGGCCCAATGCTGCATCCGTCGGCTATCCGTACATTGCTTTCGACAATTGCATACGCCCCGATTTCGACAGTATCGTCAATCTCTGAATCTGGACTGACTAGTGCGGTAGAATGAATATTCATGGTGCCCATACTATTTCTTTGTTAACATGGCCATCAATTCGGCCTCACAGGTAACTTTCCCGTCGACCATACATTTTCCGGCAAACCGGATGGTCCCCCGTCTGCTCTGGAGCAACTCGACTTCAATGCGCAGCAGGTCGCCCGGTCTGACCGGCGCTCTGAACCGGGCCCGGTCGATTCCCAGAAAAGCAATTGCCTTGTCTTTTCCGACCTTCTGCCCGTACAATCCCATGATTCCGCCCGCCTGCGCCATAGCTTCAACCTGAAGCACGCCCGGCATGATCGGATCCCTCGGGAAATGCCCCTGAAAGAAGGGGTCGTTGAATGAAACATTTTTTGTGGCTATAATCCGCTTATTCTGTTCGATCGACAGGACACTGTCCACAAGCAGAAACGGATACCGGTGCGGAAGAATGTCCAGGATATCGGAATGCTCCAGCGCTTTTTTTAGCTGTCCTGATTTGGCCCGCTTGCCCTTGGCGATTGATTCCCGGATTTCTTTTGCCATCCGGTGATTGGCCTCGTGACCCGGCCGCGATGCCAGAATATGCGCTTTGACCGGTTTTCCCAGAAGATAGAGATCGCCGATTATATCAAGCGCTTTATGGCGGCACGGCTCATTGTAAAACCGGAGCTTGACATTATTAACAAACCCGTTTTTGCCGGGCTTGATCGGCCCTTTTTCATTAAACAGCCGCAGCATATAGTCAATATGCTCATTAGTCAAATCAACATCCTGCACCATAAGGGCGCTGTCGAGCGTCCCTCCCTTGATATGTCCCTGTTCACGCAATTTTTCTATCCACGACAGGAAGGTGAACGTACGCGCAGGCGCGAATTCACCGGCAAAATCCTTGAGCGAAAAAAGTGTGGTATACTGTGCACCAAGTGCAGGGTGCTTGTAATCGATCGCACAGGTAAGCCTGAAATGGTCGCAGGGGAACACTCCCAGCGCCTGCTCACCTTCAACATATGTCAAAGGCTCTTCAATGGTGAGAAACTCACGCTCGGCAGATTGCTCCAGAATACCCGCTTCAGTGATTAATGTAACATACGGCAGCGCACTGCCGTCCATAAGCGGTATCTCCGATGAATGTACTTCAACAAGGCAGTTATCGATTTCCATCCCGGCAAACGCGGCCATCAGATGTTCCATCGAAAAAATATTAACCCCGTCCTTGCCGATCGCTGTTTTCCACTCAAGATCAACCACATTATCGATATCAGCCTGAATTTCAACCCGTTTTTCGATATCAGTACGCACAAACCGGATACCGTAGTTTTCCGGGCCGGGATTCAGCGTTATTTTTGCCGGTTCTCCTGTATGAAGCCCGATTCCTTCAAGCGAAACCGATTTCTGGATTGTATGCTGACGAGCCATATCTGCAGGTCCTTTCCTGTTTTCAGATCGCTATTCTTTTTCGCTTTCCGCATTCTTTTTCAGTTGCCCGATTTCCTGTCTGAGCTTTTTCAACTCCCGGGCCATTTCAGGCAGCGACAACTGGACCGCCTCGATTCTCTTCATTTTCATCAGGTCGCGGGCAGGATACCCGGTAACCTTGCTCCGCTCAGCAACCGCCTTGCTGATGCCGGCTTTTGCACCGATAAAAGCATCATCGCCAACAGTAATATGATCGGCAAGACCGACCTGACCGGCAAGAATGGCACGTTTGCCGATCGAACAGCTACCCGCAATCCCGGCCTGAGCGGCCATCGCAGTGTAATCATCAACGGTAACATTATGCGCTATATGGATCAGGTTATCCAGACGGACCCCCTTGCCGATCCGCGTGGCGCCGAATGACCCCCTGTCAATGCAGGTCCCCGCTCCGATCCACGTATCATCACCGATAGAAACAATCCCAAACGATGGTATCCGGACCCAGGAACCGTCCCCGGTACGGCCGTTGGCAAATCCCTCACTCCCGATGACCGCGCGACACTCGATAATGACCCGGCTGCCGATCCGGCACTTCCGGGCAATAATCACCCCCGGATGAATCCTGCAACAGTCGCCGATACAAACATGATCTTCGATTACCGTATGCGCTCCGATAACCGTTCCTTCGCCGATAACGCACCCATCGCCGATTACCGCATACGCATCGATCCGTACTGAAGGATCCACTGTGGTCCCCTGGCCGATTATCGCTGTTTTATGAACGGTCCCGTCCGCAGCCGGGAATTCTTCAAATTGCTGCGCAACTCTGCCGTATGCAACATAGGGATCGTCGACAAATAAACACACTTTGCCTGCAACAGGATGCTCACTGCGGGTAATCACCACACAGGCATTGCATTCCGCTACAGAATCAATATATCGCGGATTTGAAAGAAAGGTAATGCTTGTCTCTGAGGCAAACTCCGGTGAAGTAATCGAGTCTATTTCAAGGTCTGCAGTTCCTTCGGGAACAGAAC
>WJKA01000096.1 GCA_014729375.1 Chitinivibrionales bacterium | reverse complement strand
ATTTCATTGACTTGATCTCAGAATTCCGGTACAATTATATAGATATACCATATACTGAAGGCTAATAAATAGATTTCAGCAGCAATCCATGAATAAACGACTCCGTGGTACCATTCTCATACTCATCGGCCTGGGTTTTGCCGGGATGGTGAAGTTTCCTCTTGTTCCTGATATGGGCGCTTTTGCAGCGACATATCATGTTGGTAACGGCCAGACCTACAGCACGATTGGTGCGGCGCTGACCGCTATCGGTACCGACCTTTCGGGAATGGGCGAATGTGAGATAATGATCCACCGGAAAACCGGCGCGGCGCCGTGGACGTATACAGAAGACATTACCTTGAATTATTATTCAAATACTTCCTCCAATGATTACCTGAAATTCACTGTTGCCGAAGGGGACCGGCATAACGGGGTTGCCGGTACCGGCGTCATTCTGAATGGCGCTATCGGAAAAACAGATGGAGGTGGTCCGACATATACACAGATCGAATGGCTCGAGATTACCGGGTCTTCCACTGTAAATGAAAATGCCAAGATAAACGCACGAGATTCCTACTGGACAATCAGTAATTGTATTATTCACGATGACGGTGGTTCTGGCATTTATGGGATCAAAGTGACCCTGGGCGGCGATAATGCAACGATTAAAAACTGCGTCGTATATGATATGTCAAGCTATGGCATCCATGTCGAACAGGAAAACCCCGTATATATTTACAATTGCACGGTCCATGGATGTACCAATTATGGTATCAGACTCACCAACGGCAGCACGGTAACCATACAGAATTGCGCTGCGCTTGACAACACGACCGCTGATTTCAACAACAACAGTTCCACGTGCAGCAGTTGCAGCAATAATCTTGATTCTGATAATTCAGCCCTGGGAAGCAGCAATCAGAACAGCAAATCCGCTTCAAACCAGTTTGTCTCCACTACCGAAGGCTCGGAGGATTTTCACCTCAAATCGGGCGCGGATGCGATCGGCAACGGTGCGGACCTTTCCGGTAACGGCGTTGAAGACGATATTGACGGCGATTCCCGTCCGCAGGACGGTTCCTGGGATATCGGCGCGGATGAATTCATCGAAGGACCTGAAGATTATGCCGACTGGACTTACTGGAAACATATCGAGATTGACGGCGACTGTGCAGGAATAAGCGACACCCTTACCGATTTTCCGCTTCTGGTGCGGCTGAACTCCTCGAATATCGATTTTGACGATATCGAAACCGACGGCGCGGATATCCGGTTTGCCAATGAGGACAACACGGTCAAATTCTCCTATGAAATCGAGCGATGGGACGATACCGATGATTCCGCCGAGATCTGGGTGAAAGTGGATTCGGTGTATGGAAGTAATACCACGAAAGTCCGGATGTACTGGGGGAATACTGGGGAGTCGAGTAATTCATCAGGATCAGATGTGTTTGATACGGCAAACGGATATGTAGCGGTCTGGCATCTTCATGATGATTACAGCGATGCAACAATAAATGCCTATGATGGTACGGAAGCCGGCACTGTTGATGATGCCACTGGGTTGATCGACGGTGCGGATTCTTTTAATGCAAGTGCAGACCAGATCACTGTCGGATCGAGTAATCGATATCATGAAACATCCAATGATTACCTGACAATAACCGGCTGGGCAAATCCGTCAAGCATTACCGGCAATGACACGCAAAACAGATTATTTACCATCCACCGTCGGGACGGCGGCACTGCGGGAAGCGCAATTGGCCTGGGGTTGGGTCGCACAGATAGTGTGATGTATTATCGTCATGACGGATCAACCGGTAATCACCAGACATTTAATACCGCGACAGTAAGTTCGGGGAACTGGTACTATATCGGAATTACCTATGACGGCACCAATTACCGGGGGTATTTCCAGGGAGCCAAGGCTGATTCGCTAATGAGCACAGGACTGGCGGCCGGCGGTACTACAACCGGCCGTATCGGTAATTATGACGGCAATTACTATCTTGACGGCACTATCGACGAAGTTCGCGTTTCAAATGTCCAGCGGTCCGATGACTGGCTGCTTTTATGCTACCAGACGCAGAAAGCCTCGCCCTCCTGCATCTCCGACGACGGACGTAGGCTTAACCTTGCAAGCGTTGCCGACGGAGACGCTACTGCGAATAACAATCAGAGCGACGTCTACCTCGGCTATGCCCAGTTCACGCTCAGCGGCACAGGCTCGGACCCTTACCTCGACAGCGTGCTGATCACCGCGGTGGACAACCCCGCGATCAGTGAAGCCGACAACCTGTCGAGTGTGCGGGCATATTATAATACCTCAACAACGCCGTCAACCGACAATCAGTATGGAGACGCCACCACATTCAGCGGCAACTCCAGCGGGACGGCAAAGTTCGGGGAGTCGATCCAGATTTCCGCTACCACCTATGTCCATTTTTACTGCAATGTGGGGGAGGATATCGAAAACAGCGGCAATCTCCGGCTGCAGGTGTCGTTTGTGTCTTCCAACGAAGGCACCGGGGACCCGACCACCAACTCGACCGGCACGACTTTCTACCAGATAGCCGATACGGTCAATTACCTTCCGTTAACAGTCAAGTCCGACGGTTCCGCCGCGCAATGCTCGGTCTATACCGACTACTTTACCCTGGTTTTCGACCAGGACGGCACCGGGGGGATCGAGTTTTTGAGCGACAGCGCGCACGGACAGGCCACAGCCAACCAGGTGGATGCCTCGAGCGAACTGTTTTATATCCACTACGACGGCGACGAGACCCGTTCGACAAGCGGGACATTCAGCATACTCGACAGCAACGAGGTGCTTGCGCAGCTCCGGCAGCAGACCACGCTTGGAGCATTGACTTTTACGACTGACTATACGGTCCAGGGTTGCGGCCGGGCGCATATCCATGTCGAGGCATACAATCCCGGCTCTGCCGTATCCGACAAGACGCTCAAGTTCATGATCGACCGGACAGCGACCGGCACAATAGCGGCAACGACCGCGCACGCAACGGCAAGCTCGTGCCCGTATATCCTGCTCTCCTCGGATGGCGCATCACAACGGGATATTCTTCTGGCGACCTACGACTTGTGGAGCACGTCAAGCGGCTATGAGAAAAGCGCAACCGGATTCGACAATAGTACCGGCAGCGCATACGCCGGCTACCAGGCGGCAAGCGGCGGCGGCAACGGGTTTGCACTCAACGCCGGCCAGGTCCAGACCTGGGATTTCATGCTCGATTTTGCGCAT
>WJKA01000011.1 GCA_014729375.1 Chitinivibrionales bacterium | reverse complement strand
GGGAGGATGACCGTGGTAAGCGATTCAACCGGCGACATCCCTTGTACCGATTCACGCCACTTCTCAATTTCCCGTCCAAACATAGGACAGGTCATAAAGACCGGTACCCCGAGTTGCTTGAGCAGGTCTATTGTATTGCTTTGCGGCGAGTCGCCGAAGGTCGATAGTTGAAACCATTGAATGTATACCAGCGCGTCAACGACAGCAGTCTTATCCCGCATGAACAGTGTGTGGATCGCGCTCAGATTGTGTGGTGCGGTTGAAAAAACCGGTATGACATTGCACCCCCGGTCGCGCAATCGATGGATATACTCTTTTGCCGGGACCACACTCTGCTCGAAATGCATCCCCCCGTAGAAGAGAATGCCGATCGTGGGCTTGTCCGCATCAAAACCTGTGTCCACCCGGTAGGATTCGAGTGAAGACCAGTTCTTGCCGTGCAGGGGATCATAGATACCATAGTCAGGATACGTTCTGGGGCGGGGCGGTTTCTTCAGCACGACGCCACAGTATTCCCGCAGGGCCAATGCAATCATATTGCAGATGTTCTCATCACCGCTGTGCCCCCAGTATTGCATGAACAGCGCCCAGTTACGGGCATGCTTGAGGGGTCCGAAGGGCAGAAATGTACCGACCCGCTCGATAATTCTCATTATCCGCTGTGCGCGGGAAATACTGAATCCGCCGCGGTTTGGTTTTTTGCTTCGCCGAGCGCTGCGTTGCATGATCTTTTTCATGCTGAACCCGCCCAACCGAAGAAGCGACATCAGACGAGGTGAACCTCCGATAAGCAGTGCCACCGGCGTGGTTGAATCGCCCAGCACCCGCTCGCAAATCCCCACCGCCCTGCCGTCACCGCGGATATCGAGAAACACCATGTCGGCGCTGCGAAGCGATTCGGCAACAGCCTCGCTTCTCACCGTATTCTCTTCGATATCGTGAGTGCAGAAAACCGAAACCTCGAGCTTATTACCGTAACGGTTCCTATGCAAAGAGACTGCGCTGGAAAGAGTGGAGCTCAAGGAGGCGTTTATGATGAATGTTAGTTTCTCAAGTGATTTCATATTATTTTTTGTTGTTATTATTGTTATTTGAACGTACTTGATAGTAGCACCAAAATACAATACGTGCTACAGTTTCAACAAAAATCGGGAGTCACTGCTATGGAGAAATGCATACGTTTCGGGGTGGCATTGCCCGACAAGCTGTTTGAGCGGTTCGACCGGGACATTGAGAAAAACGGTTATGCCAATCGATCCGAAGCTATCAGAGATATCATCAGATACAGTCTGGTAGAGTCCGAATAACGCAATTCAACATTAGAAACGGCGGTGGCAATTGTTCTCGTGTACGATCATTATAAACGAGGACTTACTGAGCACCTGACCAGTGCTCAGCATGAGCATCACGAGAACATTATCAGCACGATGCATGCACACCTTGATTACAACAACTGTATCGAAATCGTGCTTTTACGCGGTACCGCCAAGGTGGTGAAATCGATTGCGGATAAGCTTGCAGGTTCCAAGCATGTCAATCACGGAAAATTTGTACCGACCACACCTGGGAAAAAACTATAGATAGGAAGCGCCTTCCTGCGTTCCCGCATTTCATGCGGAACAGACGGCTACGGCAAAAAGCACCAGGCACAACACAAAATTCTGCTCCATTTCATTCCCAAAACTTCGTATGGGTGCCGCCCCGTTGGGAAGCATGCCGTGTCCTGCAAAAAAAAACTTCATAAATCACTTCAAGTTTCCGATATAACATATATGGCAAGGAGGCATCATGGCTATCGAATCTGTAACGCCAGCGCAAATGGAAAACCTCATCTCAACGATCGAATCCGGGACTGCACGGGCAAATGAAAAGCTTGATGAAGAGCTTGAAATATCCGATCCTGAGTTACGGCAGCAGAAGTACCTGGTTGAGCAGCTTTTTTCAGCAAAAAAAGACAAGTCTGATACAAAAAGCACGGTAGAATTGCCAGGGGAAAGCGATACTGCGCAGCAGGAAGACTCGGCTGAAATTTCAAAAGAAGCCATGGAGCTCTATCGGCAGGAACAGGCCTCAATGAAAATTGAAACTCCTGAGGGCACGGTGCGGATACGGTATGAGAGCGAAAAATATGCACGGGTAGCAATTGAAGAGCAGCAGGTGCAATCTCAGGAACCGCTCGTTTTCGATCTTGATAATGACGGTATTGAACTGACTGATGTGCGGTCGGGTGAAGGCGTTATATTTGACATTACCGGTGACGGCCGGAGTGAGCAGGTTTCATGGGTTTCGCCGGATGACGGTTTGCTGGCATATGACAGCAATGGAAACGGTGTTATCGATAATGGCAAAGAGCTGTTCGGGGATCAGAATGGAGCGAAAAACGGCTTTGAAGAGCTTTCCAGATACGATGAGACCAATGATAAAGTAATCGACTATAACGACAGTATTTTCAGCAAGTTACGGATATGGCAAGATGCGAACCGCAATGGGATTTCCGAAAGCGGCGAACTGCACAGCCTTGATCAGTACGGAATTTCTTCAGTAGAACTTACACACGATCAGCAAAAAAATATCGTAGCCGGTAATATCATCGATGGATACGGATCATACCAGACCGCCTCCGGCAGCGGAAAAATCGGGGAAGTTTATTTGAATTACTTCGGATAACCACCTTAATCAAATCTTCAACAAAAATTAACACGATAATAACCCCCTTATTTAATTTTTAAATTGCAATTTCCGCTGGAAAATAGTATACTCTATTTAATTTTTTAAATAACGGGAGGCAAATAGAGCTGGTGCAGGCCGTATTATCCAGAAGAGTCAAAGAAACGCTGAAAAGCAGCTATCACTCTGTCGATAAAATAGTTGCGACACTTGAGGACAAGCTGCATGCCCGGCTGAGACCGGGCACATTCCAGGATTTGCG
>WJKA01000010.1 GCA_014729375.1 Chitinivibrionales bacterium | reverse complement strand
GCTCCATACCGGATGGTTTTCGTAGCCGCTGTCAACCAGCAGAACCGCCGAGTTGCTGTCAAACGAGAGGCGGCTTTCGGGCGATCCGGGCCTGATTTGCGCAAGAGGGAACGAGTCGTCAGCCGCAAGGCGGAGTGTTGCGGCCGAATCGATCGTTATCAATTCACGGTCAAGCGCGTACTGCATTGCCGAGGCAAACAAGCCGAATGTCGTTTCGTATTTACAGATTGCGAAAGGGCCCAGCGTGACGGTGCGCGGGGGAGTCTCATGCGGAGGCACCGGCTGGTAATCAAACGATGCACCGGACGGCGAACCCTGGGTATAGGTCGCGGCCTCCAGAGCAATAAACGATTCGGGCAGTGATGCATTGACGTCGGGCGTGGCGGGAGCGTTTCCGGTTATGCACCGGACAAGCGCAAGCGCAGCAAGGAGGACGGCGATCGAACAGAGGCCCGGTCGCATGCTATTTCACGCCCGGAATCAGCTTCAAGTGGCGGCCTGCATCGATATAAATCATCACCGGAAAAACACCTGTATCATATATACTATGCCTCCCGTCAAGGGTAAACATCCCCGTTGTCGCATGATAACCGTTCGGAGAGCGCTGAGCTGATGACGAATTCCCCACGGTTATCTTGTGACAAAACTGCCGTGCAAAAACCGATTGCGAGTGCTGCTGCCAGAGGTTCCACTCTTCCCAGGCCATTTCGCACACCCAGTCATAGTCAACCTCGTCTATCGAGCGGGAAAAACCGGTTGTCTGAGGGCGGAATGTGGTTGCACCTCCCGGGTGCTTGCCGGTAAGATAGATATAGGCCATCGCGGCTCCGGCAAACGCACAGAACGGCTCTTCATGAAGGCTGTCGCGCCAGACACCATAATCGCCGTATTTGTCCCGGATACGCTGGCAGCCGATAACACTGGGAATTATATCCCCGCCCAGAGAATCCTGGATAATATTGAAATAGGAGTAATACCACTCGTGCGACCAGTCTTTGCCGTCCCTGAAATCTACCACCCAGGGAACACCGAACCGAATGAAAAAACAGTGGTTCGCGCCGATACTGTGGATTTTCTCGATCTTCGCACGGGTGTCGGGGATATAGGTGTTTTTGTCAAGTTCTGTCAAGGCGCCGATATCATTGTAAATAGCATATTCATCCCAGCCGTCGGATTCCTTGATCTGAGCAAGCGTATTGGCGTTGGAGACTCGCCCTGCACGATACATAGAGGGCTCGGTGAGATTGTCAAAAAATGCCTTGATTACATCGCCGATCTCATAGGTATAGCTCCCCCTCCCGAAAATGCCGAACCGGTAAGTGGAATCGGTTTGCCGGGCAGCAGAACCGAAGAACACAACAGCCAGAAACGAAATTACTTTGATTACATATAATCCAGATTTCCTTTTTGCCATAAAGGTTCCCCCCTTATAGTTCGCGATGACTGAATGCAGGAAGAGTGATACTATCAATTAATTTAAAGAAAATCAGGCTATTTAGATGGTAAATTATATGTCTGAATTAACATTTTTAATATATTTCTTAAAATAATTGGAATGGGAAGACACGATGAATACTCAGCACGACCAGAGGCGTCTCAGCAGGTTCAAACAGTTATATACAGTTTATAATAAACCGGGAATTACCGGCAGTCCATCACCGGTACCCGCAGGACATACAGTCGGTTTTTGCTTTCGGTTGTCAGCAGATACATACCGTTCGAAGGAAGCCGCGGGATTTGCAGGCTGGTCGCGGCATGAGGGGGATTCAATATCCAGACAGTCTGTCCCTGAAGGTTGGTCAGGCGGATCGTACCGCGGACTTCGTTTTGCTGGTAAAGGCGAATCGCGGTGCGTATAGTATTCCCGGATACTGCAACGCCGCTCGTATGAGGGGGCGCTATGCGTACATTCGATCCCGTGCCGGTGATTTGAAACGGATAATCGCACTCATCACCGATATACGTTCCATATTTGTTTACCCTGATTAACGCGGTATTGGTAATAGCGGAGACACCGTCGAGCGAATCGGGGATTGTCCATAAAAAATTATCCCACTCATTGGTACCGTACCAGATCGAGCTGTCGGCAATCGGGACCCATGTTTTCTGTATGTCAACAGCGGCGAAAACCATGACATTGGACACTTCGAATGTATCGGCTTCCCACCGGATATGGATTGTCTCCCCGATTGTGAATGTCTGGTTTTCGCTGTTGGGATAGAGCACCCTGATTATCTGGTCCGGCGGCATGGGATCGGGCTTTTGGTATTCTGCATACGCGATTTCGCTGGGCTCCCACCCCTGGTCGTACGCCCGGGCCTTGACTGTTACAATTCCCTGTGAAGGCGGAGTTGTTTCGAATGGGGCCGTATAGGGCTGTGATGACTGGTCGGGATCGTTTCCATCGGTTGTATAGAATATATCCGCCCCTGCACGGCCGTGGCTGATCGACACATCGAACGGATCATTGAAATCCCCGCCGGCCGGGGTAATCACCGGGGGTTCGAGCTGCTGCAAGCTCCCGGTTTTCGAATCGGGATCGCCCTCCCAGAAATCGGCCGGGAAATCATACACATCCGTATTTTCACCGTTTCGGGTAACCAGGATAATTGTACCGGTTTTCCAGTTGTGAAGGGTCATATTCATGCCGCGGTCGAGCTGGTAGCCCCATCCCTGGGGAACGATCACCCAGTCGTTCGAGTTGACGCCGAAATGGTGCCAGTTGAAATAGCTTCCCGTACCGATAGTCTGATCGACATCGAACCGGGCCTGTTCGACACCGTCAAAAGTGAGGACCCGGTATGTCCGGTGGCTGGTCACTCCGGCCTCTTCCATATTGTTTGTCTTGTACTGCCCGTCGGGCGATATGCCGAAACTGCAGCCATCGAGGCATTTGTCAATTTCGGCGGTGTTCCAGGAAAAGTCGTACACGCACATCTGGGTGGGAAATCCCGTGATTCCCAGCCGCTGCCCGTCAATGCTCATCTGCCAGTGAAACAGCGACCGCAACTCCCCGTCGGTCTTTGCGGTAAATTCGATGACCGGTTCACTATCGCCGGAGTGAATATTGACCCGCCTGATAATTTTCCCATCGGGGTTGGTCGGCCAGGCCCATCCCATATTGTAATAGATATAATCGCCCTGCGGCCAGTCCATGTAAAACATAGTGACATCATTTTCGATTATGTCTTCGGCCGCGCCGCCGGTAATGCTCATGACCGAGATATAGGTTTTTCCGCCTTCCCGACGCTGGAACGCCAGGCTGTCTCCGTTGTGGTTGAACACCGGGCAGCGCGCACTGCCGCTGAAAACCGGTGTGCGGCCTTCAACGGTAT
>WJKA01000095.1 GCA_014729375.1 Chitinivibrionales bacterium | reverse complement strand
GTACAATCATTGCCTTTTTGACACCATGGTTCTCGCCGCCGGGTTCGCTGCCCTTATTCTGGACCCGGATTATGCCGATGCCCCATCTGAAAGCTTTTTTGATATCGATTCCGGTACCGTAATCCTTTCAGTAAACCATTCTTCACTTATTGGCGGTATCAGTACGCATGACGGTTGCTTTATTTATAAAGGAACTTCATCCCGAAACGATACCGTAATTGCCGCAATTGCCGATTCGGTATCGGATTTTTCGGCTGGTAATGAAAAAATCAGGCACACATCACCATCCGGTATCAGTGAAGGTTTCTCTATTATTCCATCGCAGATACTTTTCTCTCCCCGCCTTTTCACCGCATCACCGGAAACACTGAGCCCCGGCCGATATGAATATGCCGAAAACGGATGGATCGCCGAATGGAAATTCGGTACGGTCAATGACAGTCTTTCAACGGTACAATGCTCTCTGGCATTTCTGAAAACTGAAACCCCGGTAGCAGCAAATGCCACGTGGTCGGTAACCAGAGGAAGCATTCATCCCACAGAAACCGTTTCTCCCACAGGTTTTGCATCACCTGAAGGAATCAACCGTGTATCGTTTACCTGCACGCTTGACACAACAACACACAAACTTAACATAGTAGAAAACGGAACCGCCCTTTCCCTGAGCCTTGACCTTTCTACCGTATGGGCGCCGCTGAAAGCAATAAAAGTATCCGAAATATTCCCCAAAGCTACAGATATCCCCGAGTGGTTTGAGTTGACCAATGTCTCATCAATGCCGATTAATATCAAAAACTGGTATTTCGGTAATTCCGAAGATTCAGTTTCATTTTCGGCAAGCGATATTATTCTTCAGAAAGGGTCGTTTTTGATTGTTACCAGAGACAGAGAATCATTTTCCCGTGCATATCCGTCAATATCGTTCGTTGTTGAACCGGAACAGTGGCATACATTGAATAATTACGACGACACGCTTATACTGTGGAACAACAGGAGAGGTGCAGTTGAAACAGCCTGCTATCATAATGAATGGTTTGACGTGTGGGATTATCAATCGCTCGAGCGGGTGTCATCCGATAAAAATCCCTGTGCGGAGGATGCCTGGGTTGTTGCAGCACATTCAACCCCGGGTCAGCCGAACGAATCGGAGACCTGGCGAAATGTTGAGCACGCCTCTTTGTCTATCGGTCCGACACCGTTTACGCCAAACGGAGACACAAAGGATGATTCTCTTATGATCCGTATCCAGCTTCCCTCAACTACACGTGTTTCACTCTCAATATTCGGATTCAATGGAAAAAAGCTGTATGATTTTGCCGAAACCGGGAGAAACAGGCATACCTGGAACGGGCGGAAAAACAATAATGAACCTGCACCGGCAGGTCCGTTTTTCGTAGTTGCAGAAATCCGGGGGCCGGATTCTGAAAAATATATCCGGAAGAAAGGCATTCTCTGGAGATAGAATTGCGGAAAAAAAAGAGCAGTAACAAGCAGGTGGTGATCAGTGAACGGCCGACGGTTATCGCTGGCCTTTCTGCAGGCAACAAGTATGAATAAACGCGCAATCGCACTGTTTTTCATTTTGTTTATCCCGGCGCCTTCCCCGGCAGGGCTTCATGACCCGTTTCCGATGGGGCATTCGATGACCCATTTCGGGACGGTTGTGCGGCACAGGGGAATCGGCGGAAGGCAGCCCTGGAACCCCTCATGTTTCTATCATGATTCACTCAGGTTCGGCCTTTCCACCGCGACAGCATGGTATTACGATCCGATGGACAACCTGAAAGAAACATCCATAAACCAGCTAATCCTCGGCGGGTTTTACGATTACTCCTTTGTCACTGTCAAGGCATCGTTTGCACATCTCAGCGCACTGGATTTGTACTTTGAACAAACCGGTTTTCTTTCGCTGGGGACTGATGCGCTGAAATATGTGCTGATAAGCTTTGAATTGTGCGGCTACCATATCGGGCTCAGTCACGAAGATGAATCCGAAAAAATGCTCTACGCCGGGGAATCATTCTGGATTCCCTGGAAGCTCGTCGGGCTTTCCGTGACACGCAAAAATATTCGTCTTGACGGCGCTTCTGAACCGGGGTTCCGTCCTCCGACACTGTGGCAAATCGGTATTCATACAAAAAAGACTCAAGCCGGGGCCCTTGGAGTACTCATTGAACTGACAGAAGAAAAAAATCCGGAATTCAGGTTGTATATCGGTGAAGAATACTGGTTTCATAACAACTTTGCGCTGGGAATCGGGATTGCAACCCGCCCATTCATGATAAGTGCAGGCTTTGCCGTGAACATAGTTTCAGCCAACGCGTATGCATCAATGGTGAACCACCCGGTGCTGGGATGGTCAAAAGGATTCGGAATAGAATGGAGTAAATAAATTCGCAGTTCGAAACGCAAAACAGTACCTGTTGTCAAACGTGGAGTGACCGGCTTCGAATCAGATATGCCGTTTTGTATGCTGTCTGATAATCTTACCTTCTCCGGTTGAGTTTTGCCAGCAGGCGAAGAATTTCGAGATAGAGCCAGACCAGAGTAACCAGCAATCCGAATGCGGCATACCACTCCATGTATTTTGGCGCCCCGAATTCCGCGCCGCGTTCGATAAAATCAAAATCAAGCACCAGGTTCAACGCAGCAATCACTACAATGAAAAGGCTGATACCGATTCCCAGCGGGCCGGCATCATGAATAAACGGCATTCTGATTCCGAATATGCCGATAACAAACGAAATCATATACACGAGGGCTATCCCGCCGGTTGCAGCGACAATCCCAAGACGGAAATTATCGGTAACCTTGATTATGCCGGATTTATATGCGAGAAGCAGCGCCAGCAGGATCCCGAAAGTCAGCATAATCGCGTTCGTGACAATACCGGGATACATTGACTCGTAAATTGATGAAATCGCGCCTAAAAACATGCCTTCAAAGACGGCATATACCGGTGCGGTTGTCGGCGCCCATTCCTTTTTGAAAATGGTGACCAGCGCAGCGACCAAACCACCGATTCCACCAAGGATCATCATGCCGGGAGATGCATTACCCCATGTAAACGCCCCCGCTCCCACTGCAATAATGCACAGAAGTCCGGTCTTATTGACCGATCCCTGAACAGTCATCGCTGCACCACTCGCACCTGCCCCGGCCCGGTCGGAAAACACGTTTCCTGAAAGAGCCGGATTTGCCGTTCTCATAATATTAGCCATTTTTTATCTCCCCGTTTTTAATGTATAAATGAAATATCTTTCCCGCATGGTATCAGCATCCCGGAAATATACAATGCTTTAAGGAAAAATCGCAACAGAAGAAAGCAATGTGAGGAGAAAATCACGCGGAGAATTCTTTAAAAAGGGTGGTAAACACGTTTTTGCCTGAACTACTGACATACTCCTCCGTCGGGTATTTGTTTGCCTCAAACCGGAGCGTGTGTCATTTTGCACATTCTGGAATTCAAGCGTATGCTTTGAGACGCCACCCTCTTCCGGAACGCAGCTTGCGAATTGCTCGTTCCTTGATTTGCCGGGCGCGTTCACGAGTAAGTGCGAACCGTACCCCGATCTCTTCAAGCGTGTGCGGCGGCTCATCACCGATGCCGAAATACAGCTTGATAATCTTTTTTTCCCGTTCCTCAAGAGAATCAAGCGTATGTTCGATCTCTTCATGCAGCGAGATGTCCATGAATTCAGTATCTGGGCGTTCCTGCTCCCGGTCAAGAAAGACATCAAGAAGACTGGCGTTCTCATCATGCTCAAACGGCGCGTCAAATGATGCATGATTATCACCGATATTCAGCGCCTCACGAACATCCTTTATCCGAAGACCAAGCTCTTCGGCCAGCTCCTGGAGATCGGGAAGCCGATTATATCGCTGCTCAAGCTCCTTGTATGCTTTGCCAATCTTGTAAATTGTCGCAACTCTGTTGAGCGGAAGGTTTACAATACGTGACTGTTCGGCGAGCGCCTGAAGAATCGCCTGGCGCACCCACCATACCGCATATGAAATAAATTTGAAATTTTTTGTTTCATCAAATCGTTTCACCGCGCGTATTAACCCGAGATTCCCTTCATTAATAAGGTCTTCAAGCGGCAATCCCTGATGTTCGTAATTTCGTGCAACACTGACTACAAACCGCAAATTTGCCAACACCATTTTTTGCAAAGCTGTGGTATCGCCGTTGCGTATCCTTTTTGAAAGAGAAATTTCTTCATCCTGCGCAAGTGGTTTGCACTTTCCAATTTCACGAAGATACAAGGCAAGAGCATTTTCATTCGTCACAATATTTAATGATTGCATAAAAAACCAGCCTCCGGTCTGCGCGACAATCCCCGAACAAAATATAAGGAAATTTCAGCAAAAATGCCTGATTTTGTTGTCAAAAATTTCAAAACCGGGGAGAATGTGGTGTTTCAGAATGCAACAACCCACTAATCTGTTACTATGGTTGGAGTTAGAGCGTTGTTGGTTCCGGATTCCAGGTTGGCATGTTATAATTTCAGCTCAAATGAGCTTCCAACAGCAAAGCAATCGATGTCCGGATTTTCTTTTTCAGCTATTTTCCGGGCCTTGCTGACAATCTCGTCGATTTCATCATCCGAGCGGTTCCGGTTGTGATGAAACATGCCGAAACGATACGCACGGGAATCAATGGCAAGTTTAATTGCTTCAACAAAATGAGAGTGGCCGAATGTTCTGTACTGTCTGTATTCTTTTCTGGTAAATTCAGCATCATGAATGAGCAAATCAGCACTATGCGCAAATCCGACATACTCATTATACACAAGGCCTCCTTCATGAACATAACTGAGCTCGTTATCAGTCAGGAAAACAAATGACTTTCCGCGCTCTTCAATGCGGAATCCCACGCCGAAGTCCGGGTGAGACAAGGGGATCGGGCGGACTTTCAACGCGCCGATAGAAAAGGGCCGCGAATTAATGGTGCCGAATTTCACTTTCGCCCGGAATACCTCAAGGCCGACCGGAAAATAGGGAGGGCTCATAAAACCTGAAAGAATTTCTTTATAGGTTTTCCCCGGATACGGATAGCCGCGAATAGTAATATCAATGCCTTTTTGATACAGCGGCGAAAAAAAAGGGAAACCGAATATATGGTCCCAGTGCGCGTGTGTAAAAAGCATGTCAATCCTGCCGGGTTTCTCAGCAGCGAGTTTGTCTCCAAGCCCTCGTATCCCTGTCCCGGCATCAATTACGAGAATATCACCCTTGCTTGATCTGACTTCAATACAGGAGGTGTCACCGCCATATTTAAGGTATTGTGCCCCGCTTGCAGGCAATGAACCGCGGGAACCCCAGCAGCGAATATACATTAAAAATTGCGCTCCTCATGCCAATTTTGAGAAAAATGGCCTATTTCATTACATTGCAATTGATTACATATTATAACAATTATGTTGAGGATATGCGAGGAAAAAATAGAGAGCACGGTTTTGCTGAAAAAATAATCTGAAATATTTCTCCGGTCATTTCCAGAACAATTAGTATTGTTCCTGTAAATATCCGTTGTCGTAATATTATTTTTATCCTGACATAATTCAGGAGAGGTGACTGAGCGGTTGAAAGTGGCGGTCTCGAAAACCGTTGTGGTCGCAAGGCCACCCAGGGTTCGAATCCCTGCCTCTCCGAATTTTTAATTGTGAATTGATGATTGCGAATTGAAGACTGCAAAGTGAAAAATCCGCACTCATCAGTCCGAAATCTACAATCCGGAGAGGTGACCGAGTTGGTCGAAGGTGCACGCCTGGAGAGCGTGTGTGCCCGCGTGGCACCCTGGGTTCGAATCCCAGCCTCTCCGCCATTTATCTTGCGGATTGCAGATTTATTATTGCGGATTGTGACTGCAGATCGCTTTCCTGATTACGGCTGGTTGTGTGTTTATAGAAAGTGAACGATAAAGATTTGCAGACAGGCAAAAATCTTCACGGAGCAATCATGAATGCTGAAAATATGAAAAGGCGAACCAAGGCATTTAAGGAATTGCCTGATACCATAGCAGGAAAAATTGTACAAGGACAGATAATTCGCTCAGGAACATCTGTTGGAGCTAATTTAATTACCGCGCATCATGCAGAGCTACGTTAAAAGCGGATTTTATTTCTAAAATGAGCATAGCCGAAGAGGAAGCTGATGAAACGATTTATTGGATGGAGCTCTCAGTTGAAGCTAAATTCGTTCTGCCCGAGCGAGTTGATGCTCTTATTAAAGAATGCGAGGAAATTCTTGCAATAACGATTTCATCCATAAAGACATGCCGGAAGGGAAATTATCAGGCCTAAGAGAGAATAATCTGAAATTCGAAACAGTAAATTCGCAATTACAGAGGCCAAGCCCTGCGCAACTGAGGACTGTGAACCCCGCCAGGCCCGGAAGGGAGCAACGGTAAGCAGACACCCTGTGTGCCGCAGGTTAACTTGGCCTCATTATAAAAAACGAACAGGAGGAGCGGAGTGATGGAGTATTTGAATAATGGAAGAGGCATGGCAAGGCATGTGTTCATTATTCGGTACCACGACTCCGCTACTCCATTACTTCAATCCTCCGGATATTTACTATGAGCTACCTGGTACTTGCACGAAAATGGCGCCCGCTTTCTTTTGAAGATGTAATCGGGCAGGAACATATTACAAACACACTCAAGAAAGCAATCGAGAAGAACAGGGTTGCACATGCATATGTGTTTACCGGAACCCGGGGTGTTGGAAAAACCACGACGGCACGAATTCTTGCCCGCGCGCTTAATTGCGAAAACGGGCCGACCCCGAATCCATGCGGTGTCTGTGAATCGTGTAAAAATATTATATCCGGTTCGAGCTTTGATGTGCTTGAAATTGACGGTGCATCAAATAATAAAGTGGATGACATCCGGGACCTCAGAGATAATGTCAGTTACTCTTCAATGGGTGGCAAATTCAGGGTTTTTGTTATCGACGAAGTCCACATGTTGACAAAACAGGCATTCAACGCTCTTCTGAAAACACTTGAAGAGCCGCCGAAAAGTGTCATTTTTATTTTTGCAACAACCGAACCGTACAAGATCCCTGAAACGATCCTTTCACGATGCCAGCGGTATGATTTCCGCCGCATTTCGACCGGGCAAATCCTCAGCCGGCTCGAACATATATGCACGAGTGAAAACATCTCGTTCGATTCAAAAGCGCTGGTGATTATCGCGCGAAAAGCCGAAGGCAGCATGCGGGATGCCCTCAGCCTGCTCGATCAGGTTTACTCCTTTTGTCATGACTCTCTTGAAGAAAAAGAAGTTCGCTCTGTACTGGGGCTGGTCGACAGCGAGATTTACTCTGCAATTATCGATGCTATTGCAAAAAAGGACCCGGCTCCTGTTCTGGCCTCCGTGCAGAATATACTCGACCAGGGATTCGACCTTCATGAATTTATTGTCGGTCTCGAAGAGCACATCCGCAACCTTCTCTTTTGCCGGTTTCCCGAAATGTACGAAAGCCGTCGTATTGACATGCCGCTTGATTCAGAGGGGCGCCCCGATCTTTACCGGACACAGTCGCAGCTTTTCTCCGAATCCGATTTGCTTCGCATGAGTGAAATTGTCAGAAAAGCGGAATTCGACCTCAAATGGAGTGCATTTCCACGATTCCTGGTCGAGATCATGCTCCTGAAGCTTGTCAATATGGACAGCAGTGTTTCGGTTGAGGAACTCATAACAGCCCTGAAATCTTCTCCGTCAAATACCGGTCCGTCGCCGAAAATCCCTTCAGGCAATTCCACGGAAGAGGGTCAAAAAAAAAAAGATAATCGCTCCATAGGAATTTTTCCCGGCAACACCCAACAGGCTGTTTCCGGCCAGCCCCCTGCAAAAACCGTATCCTCGCTTCCGCCCCATGAAACAAAAGAAGAATTTTCAAAAGAAGAGCGCGCGCAACTGTCGCCATCCGCCCTCAAAGAACTCTGGCCAAAATTTCTTGACTCATTGATGCAGGATCGCCCGAACCTGTGTTCTTTTCTTTCATTTGCCACTATTGTATCCGCAACCGGATCATCGCTTGATCTCAGGTTCCCTTATGAAAACCAGTTCCAGTTTAACGATGTTATCCGTAAAGAGCGGCGGGAGGAAATTGAAAAGAAGCTTGAGAATTTTGCAGGCGCACATATAGATTTACATATTACACTAGAACCGGAAAACCCCAGCCAAAAACCCGGTAATTTTCATCACGCGTTCACTGCGGCATCACCATCGCTCGATGATGAAATTGAGCGGGAACCGATCATTAAAACGGTAATGGAATTGTTTGACGGTGAATTGCTTACATAAAAAGGAGGTTTTGCATGGCAAAGAACATCAACAAGCTGCTCAAACAGGCCCAGAAAATGCAGAGTCAAATGATGAAGGCTCAGGAAGAACTCCACCAGAAGCAGATTGAAGGTACGTCTGGCGGCGGAATGGTGAAGGTTGTACTGAACGGTGCAAATGAGCTGATATCGATTTCGCTCAACAAGGAAGCGGTCGACCCTGATGATGTCGAAATGCTGGAGGACCTCATTGTTGCAGCATTTACCAACGCACAGGAGCAGATCAAAGAACTCTCGCAGGACACGTTCGGCAACATGAACGCGGGAATGAACATTCCGGGACTTGGATAGGCATGGTTGAGGCACTTGAAAAGCTGGTAGAATCACTGAGCCGTCTCCCGACAATCGGCAAAAAAAGCGCCTGGCGCCTGGCCATTCATCTCATGGAGCGGCCACGGGAGGAAGTCGATACGCTTGCCGAAAACCTCAAAAACATCAAGACGTCGATTACCATTTGCAAAGAATGTTTCAACTACAGCGAACAGGACATATGTCCCATCTGTTCCTCGCAATCACGAGACACCGGGGTGTTATGCATCGTTGAAAAGCCGATGGACGTTTTCACCTTTGAAAATGCCGGTCGATACAAGGGTCTCTACCACGTTCTCGGCGGCGTGCTGTCGCCGATCAACGGTATAACGGCCGAGAAGCTTCATATCCGGGAACTGCTGGCTCGCATTGACAGGCGCAAACCATGCGAAGTCATTATCGGGCTGGGGGCCGGCGCGGATGCGGAGACCACAAGCCTGTATCTTGCGCGGCTTCTTGAAAAATATGATATCACAATAACGCGCCTCGCACGGGGACTTCCCGCAGGAATGGAGCTCGAATATGTCGATCAGTTGACTCTTGCCCAGGCACTAAACGAACGAACCAGTATACCATACGGAGAAAAAACATCATGAAAACAACCGCTGCACAATGGGTCTGGAAAGCTCTTTCATCATTGTTCTTTTTCGGATATTTTCCCATTGCACCCGGAACAGCCGGTTCGGCGGTCGCTGTTGCCGCCGTATGGCTTCTGTCAATACACGCGCCCGGCCTGTTTGCATTCTCTCTGGTTAAATACCACTGGGCGGCCCTCTTTGCCGTTTCAGGTATTGCAATATTTCTCTGTTCACGAGGAAAACAGGCATTCGATGCGGACGACCCGGGACAAATAATTGTCGACGAGTTTGCCGGACAGCTTATCACCTTTTTCATGGTACCGATCACCTGGCGGACCTGCATCCTCGGTTTCCTCCTTTTCCGGTTCTTCGACATTATCAAGCCATATCCGGTTTACAAAATAGAAGAAATTGAAGGCGGTGTCGGCATTGCCATGGATGATATAATCGCCGGAATTTATGCCAATTTCTCGCTTTCAGGCATCCTCTGGTCATATCAATTCATTCTCAAACTTCTCCATTCCTGAAAAAAACGTATGTACCGCAACAGGATAGGTGAGCTATGAAAAGACTCCCGGAAATTCCCGGTCACCTGCCCGACAGGCTTGTGAGCAAATCGATGTTTCTTTCGGTAGCTGAATCGTGTACGGGGGGCATGATCGGCCAGACATTGACTTCCCGGCCGGGAGCATCGGCCTGGTTCGCAGGCGGTATTATTGCATACAGCAATTCTGTTAAACAAACATTGTGTAATGTTTCAGAGGGCCTGCTCGAAAAGCACGGGGCAGTAAGCCCGGAAACCGCTCAGGCAATGGCACTGGGTGTGCGCAGGACAATTCCCTCCGGGTGTTCTCTGGCGGTCACCGGCATTGCGGGACCCGGCGGTGGAACAGTGCAGAAACCGGTTGGACTGGTGTATATCGCCGTATCGGTTGCCGATATGTTTGACACTTCGGAACACCTGTTCGGCGGCGACCGGGAGTCAATACGGTCCCAGACCGTGATCTTTGCACTCAACAAACTTCACCGCATGCTCAGAGAATGAATCCCGAGGTCTGTCTCCCGACTGTAAACATCTATTTTTCCGCATACAGTGTCGGGTCCTCGATTCCGGCCGCTCCAAAACCCCGCTTGCGTATCAGGCAACTGTCACATGCACCGCACGCACGACCTTCAGGCGAGGGATCATAGCAACTGTGGGTCTGACTGTAATCGAGGCCTAATGCAACGCCTTTCCGGATTATTTCTGCTTTTGTTAAATTTATCAAGGGGGTGTGAATTGATATTTTCCCGCCTGCAATGCCTGCCTTTGTTCCCAGATTGGCCATTGTTTCGTAGGCTTGTATATACTCTGGCCTGCAGTCGGGATATCCAGAATAGTCGACTGCGTTGACGCCGATAAATATATCCCGTGCCTCGATAACTTCGGCCCAGGCAAGGGCAAATGAGAGGAAAATTGTATTGCGGGCCGGGACGTATGTTGCCGGTACTTCAGACTCGGTATGCCGGGAAATGCTCCTGTTTTTCGGAACAGCTATTTCATCAGTCAACGCACTTCCGCCGAAATTGCGAAGATTGATATCAACGACCGAATGCTTTTCAACCGATAAAAGCAAGGCGATTCGTTGTGCACATTCAAGCTCTACCCGGTGCCGCTGGCCATAACTGAAACTCATTGCATACAGCACATACCCCTTTGCCCGTGCAATCGCCGCGCACGTTGCAGAATCCAGGCCTCCGCTCAGCAATACAATCGCTTTTTTCATTCGTGTACCATCTTTGGATCTCCCGCCGCGCCCCATAATACCTTGTGGAGTTGAATTCCCACGCGAACATCGATATTTTCTGCAAGGACCCAGCCTGCAAGCACCCCGGGGTTCAGCAGGGCAGAATTCGGCGAAAAGCATGTCGTGCATCGTGACAATAAACCATGCCGCTTCACAAAATCGCATGCCCATTCAAAATCACGACGGTCGGTAACAATAAATTTGCATTCATCTGCAGCTCGAAGATTACCGATGTTTGACGCCAGAAAGCTGCCCGCCATTTTGCTTGACGGACACTTGATATCCATTATCCTGATGCATCCCTCCGGAAGCCGTGAAATGTCCTGCGAACCGTTGGTCTCTACCAGAACACAATACCCTGTGTCCAGAAGCATCCGGCAAAGCCCCGGCGCCTCCGGCTGAATAAGCGGCTCTCCCCCGGTGATTTCCACGCGAACCGTCTTATGCGTTTTCAGCTCCGAAAGGACCTCTTCAATCGCCATCGGTGTTCCGCCCTCCCATGCATACGCCGTATCACAATAGGAGCATCGAAGGTTGCATCCGGAAAAACGGACAAATGAGCATATTTTGCCGCTCCAGGACGACTCGCCCTGGATACTTCTGAAAATTTCGCAAACAGTAAGCATTGCAGGTTTGTATCTTATTCGTAATACGCGGCCGAACTTCCCGGCGATTCCATGACATCTATCCGCGCGACCTTCTCCTCAGAATCACCAAGTGCGGCAGACAGTTTTTTAAAAATATAGCGTGCGATATTCTCGGATGACGGATTCAAATCGAGTCTGTCAAAAATATCATTGAGATCGGTATGATCAAGTTCTTCGGTAATGGCCTGAAGACTTGAACGAAGCTTTCTGAAATCGATGCCAATACCGATTTCATTCAATTTTTCACACTTGACCGTTGCTTTTACCAGCCAGTTATGCCCATGTGTGTTTTCACACGGCACTCCGTAATTTTTTAAATGATGGGCGGCGGAAAACGAACTTTCGGTGGTGACTTCAAACATATGCTTTTTTCCTTTCACATCATTTCAAACAACACAGAGAATCATTCCGGGTTCATTGCGCATACTCGATATAAATATAGTATAATGCGAATATCACTCTTTTAATATTATATCCATGCCAAATTCCTGCTTTGAACGCCTTACATTACTTATTTTTGATACCGGTATAATGCTTTCCTGTACCAGGCGGGGGAACGCGGCTTTTTGGAACAGAAAGACAGAGCGGGCATTTACAGAATTTTAGATGCGAATTTTAATCGCCTTCGCGAAGCTTTGCGGGTAATAGAGGAATTTGTGCGATTTATCAGAACAAATGAAACATATGCACATGAAATCAAAACGC
>WJKA01000094.1 GCA_014729375.1 Chitinivibrionales bacterium | reverse complement strand
GTAATTATTTTAAACATTATTATTAATAATTCCGACTAATCACTATGAGAGTAGCGAAATTACCGGCAATATGGTACTACCGAAGGAGTTTTTTATGCGAATGAATGCTGTTATTGTTGCTGCAGGGCTGCTGGCTGGGATATCACAATCACGGGGTGGTGAAGTCTGTCATATTAAAATTGACAGTTGTCACTGGACCTATGACGGTCAGCGGATTTTTGTACCCGCATCCGGGGTGGCAATCGATCCGGAAATTCATGTGTGTATTCCCGAGGTTTCTGAGCGGGGTACGGCCAAGGTGTCTTCATCGGTGATGTTCCTTATTGATAATTCAGGAAGCATGTCCCAGTATGATCCCTCGGGAGAACGCTATGAAGTAACCCTTGAAATTCTTGAGGAGATATATCAGGAGGCGCCGCAGACCCGGGTGGGAATAGCGGTATTTGGAGACCGTCTTGTATGGGACCATCGGGACGATGAAATCTTTGAGCCGATCACCAGCGATTTGTTTACTTCAAATGGATGGAACGATTCGTATTTTCCGATCACGCCACTTGAAGAAACTATGTCGAACGGAAAAACCGGCCTCGAAAATATCCAGGATATTCTGGTACACGAATATGCCGGTACAGGCAGCATTTTAAATACGACGACACGTCCCCGGGAGCGGACAATGGGATGTTATGCAGGAGACTGCAATGACCGCCGGGGCGGTACCGACATCACCCTTGCCACCATGGCCGCGAAGGATGCGTTTGGCAAAGATACTATAAATTATTCCAGCGACTACAGTCGTCAGCGACAATTCATTATTCTTATTTCCGACGGCGAGCACAGCAATGTCAATGAAGAAATGGAGCCGTATCAGACACAGTATGTTGCAGGAGAAAATCTTCCGACAACATTTATTATCTACCTTAAGCCAGAGCCAATGAATCTTATCAGCATGATGTATAATGTCCGTGATAACGATTATAATCCCAACAACGAACCGAATAAAAACAGCCAACTCTGGTCAATGAGCGGTGCGGACCACGACAGGCTGTATGATATTATGAAAGAAGAGATTTTTACGCAGGTATTCAAGGCCCAGGTCAGCCCGTTGAGCGCCTCAATAGGCGGCACTGTGTCCCAGACGGTTGCCGGAAGCGCGTTTGATTTTGATAATCCCAATCCTCTTAGTCCGGAGACCACGGATGTATCGCTCAGTTTTGAATATTTGATCGACGATACAGCCGGTGTTATCGGCGAGGGGGATACCGTCATTTCCTCAGATTTCAAGATCATCCGCAATTCTTCGATAACAAGCTGGAATCTTCCATCAGGAATATCAAAAGTTTGCTATACGCGTGATATTACCATGTCGTATGACGGCTCTGAGATTACGTCATCGAATCCGGCAAAATCGGAAATGAGCAGCCTGGACCTCGAGCTTGATCTTGAGGATTTCACCAGCTCCGGAACCGTAACTGCATGGGTCCTGAATTCTTCGGGGACCGACAGTGTGAGTGTTGCGCTTGAGTTTACCGGTGGCGTGTACAAGGGGTCTTTTTCGCAGGAAATTACCGATTCGCCCAATACCGGCGACAATGTGCTTCAGCACTCAACCTCCGACAATATCGTTGTCAAGTGGAGCAATCCGGATATCCCGCTGGACAGTGTCTCCAAGACGTTTTCTTTTGAAGGCTATGATCCGGTACAAATTACATCGGCGGCATATTATGACACCAGCGGTGACGGATTGGTTGACTATATCCGGGTCCAGACCGATCAACCGGTCAATCCGCGTGATATCGACAGCCTTGACAGCAAAAAAGGAACCAGGATTAATCTTCCGGGACATCGAGGACTCACGATTACCGGAGTTACGTCACTAACCTCCGGATTTAATATTAATGTAACCCAGAGTGGTGCAATAAATACGGCTGTTGACAGCAGGGATTCACTCAGCTTTTCCGAATATGCAATCGGGCCGTATGAACGGTTTATCAGCGATACGACTGTTTTTATTCAGGACAAGATGGCACCGGTGATTGTGAGCGCCACCTATGAACCCGGAACGCTTGAGGGAGGAACGGCCGGATTGCGGGTCGTGTTTTCCGAGCCGATCGAAAAGAATGACATTGAACTGCCCCGTCCATTTGGTTTCAGGAGCGATGAAGGCGTTCCGTATACCATGGACCTTGAATATCATAGCGACTCATCAGGGGTATTATATGTATTTGCGGTTGATTCAATAACTAATACCGATATCACGCCGTCAAAACAGGACCAGGTCTGGATCAATGACCGCAAGGTTACCGATGCCGGGGGCAATTCGGACAAGAGCGCGGAAAAACCTCTGGGAATCAAACCGCCTGCGTTTTCATTCTTTCCCGGTGCAATTCCGATATCGCCCGAAAGCACACAGACTTTCCCCGGCACTATCGGCACGGTTTCCGAAGGTGCGGTGATTGTGCTGGATGCAGGAGTCAAGGGGCTTGAAGACGACACATCATATATTGAAATCGAGCGGGTCTCGGTTGATATATACGATCCTGTCGGCAATGTGGTTGCCGAGGACCTTGAAGGCTATCAGTACAAAACCGACTGGCTCATGCACTGGAACGGTCGGAACAGGAATAACCGGTCGGTCCAGAGCGGCACGTACCTTGCAATCCTCAGGGTGTATACTCGTGATGAAAATGGTGAGGTAAAGGATACGCCTGAAATCCGGAGAATCAAGGTAGCAATCAAGAAATAAGCAGCGGGATATGTATGCACGTTGCCGAAATGAAGTCCGACCCCTTCGTTTGGGCCGGCGCTGCTCTGGTCGACAATGAAATCAGAAAATATTGTATTTCCCTCAGATGCAGGTGTAATTAATGTCAAGGAGCCGCCGTACAATGCCGGTGGAGACGGCCGTGTCGACGACACTGCAGCGATTCAGGCCGCGCTCAACGATTATCCCGACATGCGCGCAATTATTTACCTTCCGGCGGGCACCTATCTGGTCTCTGATACCCTGAAATGGCCGTGGGCCGATCCTGAGCATGCTCAGAAAAACACAATTCTGCAAGGACAGAACGAGCAGGAAACAATCATACGGCTGGCGGATACATGTGATGGCTTTACCGTTCCCGGCAGACCCCGTCCGGTTATCTGGACAGGACGGGCTCCGGCGCAGCGGTTTCGCAATGCTGTGCGGAACCTGACGATCCATACGGGACAGGGTAATGCCGGTGCAATTGCCGCGCAATTCATGGCAAATAACCAGGGGGGGATATTCCATGTTACCATGCGCTCCGGTGACGGTTCCGGCCATATCGGGCTTGACATGTCGTACAGTGATGAGGTCGGTCCGCTGCTTATCAAGCATGTTCGGATTTTCGGGTTTGATTACGGCATTAAAATCAAACACAGCGTTGACAGCATGACATTAGAGCATGTCGGACTTGAGGGGCAGCGGATTTGCGGAATTCACAATGACGGCCAGTGTGTGAGTATCCGCAAATTGCGAAGTGTTAACAGCGTGCCGGCTGTGATAAACGATACGGGCACCGGTATGATTACACTGGTTGATGCCGAATTACGCTGCGCGGGGGATGCATCGAAGCATGATGCCCTTGTCAACCGGGCATCGTTTTTTGCGCGCACAGTTGCCGTCTCAGGCTACCGCAGTGCCATAGCCAATGAGTCGGGGACCGGGCAGGGCGCGGCCGGGCCTTTTGTGGAAGAGTTCGTTTCGCATGAAGTTGCAGCACTTTTTCCCACTGATGAAAAATCGCTGAATATCACAGTGAAAGAAACGCCCGATGTCCCCTGGGACGGTCTTCATGAATGGATAAGTCCGCTTCAGTTCGGCGCCCGGAAAAACAGCAGATACGATTGTTCAGAGGCCGTGCAGCAGGCAATCGACTCGGGAAAATCGACACTCTACTTTCCACGCGGTACCTATCGAATAGTAAAGCCGCTACATATCAGAGGTGCGATACGGAGGATTATCGGGTGTGAAGCCTTTCTGGACGTGCGTGCAATGAACGATCCGGTGTTCACGCTTGAGGACGGCAGGTATCCGGTTGTCGTATTCGAGCGGCTTGAAAGCAATTTCGAGCCGACAATCATGCTAACTAACAAATCTTCGCGGACGCTGGTAATCAGAAACTGTTGCAATGTAACCGGATGGTTTCGCGGGCCCGGGGAGATATATATCGAGGATGTCTGCTCGAATCCTAATACTTTCTGGCGGTTTGACGGTTCAAAAGTCTGGGCCCGGCAGTTCAATCCCGAGCCGATGGGGACGCATGTTGTCAACAACGGGGGCGATCTGTGGGTCCTGGGGTTCAAGACCGAG
>WJKA01000093.1 GCA_014729375.1 Chitinivibrionales bacterium | reverse complement strand
ATACCTGCGCACTGCTGTCCCCGGCGCCCCGCTTGATTACCTCATCATCAAGAACAGTTCTTGACCAGCCAGTATTATCAACAACCGAATCCCTGAACCCGGCCAGATAGAGCGTTGAATCAAACGTATTCCACCAGACCGACGATTCATCCCGTCGCTGCAAATACATGTGCCGTGTTGAATCTCCCCACTCGATCATGAGCGTATCGAACAGAATTTCGCCGGCATTTCCGGTAAGTCGCGCCGCATGATAATACACTGTATCCGAACCGGTGACAAAGGCCTGCCGTTTCCCCCCCAGAGACATGGTCCCGTCACCGGCAACAGTCCATTGCTCCGTATCTTTGATCCGGGTCGATCCCGAGTCGGCGAACCGGCAACGCAAGAGACCGGTAAACACCGGCAGAGTATCGAGCAGGGTGATATCCCATCCGCCAATAATCGAATCGCGTAATGAGTCCCAGGGCGCCTCTGCAGCAGTGTCACTCGTCAAAGCAAAAGCCAGGCGCGATGAGTCCAGTGCATAGAGTGAATCATAATTAATCGAATCGGGAAGCGATGGAATGGACGCTGTTTTGAGCACCTGTCCGGCGCTTTTATTCATGGCTGTCTGTATGGCCCGCATGTTCGTGTTGAAATATTCTCTTTTCTTTGCAAATCCCGTTGACACCAGCTCGCCGGCCGGTTCGGGCATCCAGAAAGAAACGGAAATTGCAGGCGAATCGATAACTGTCTGGTCGAACTCGAAACGATCGATTACCTGCTTGATATCATGCACAGTCCTGAGTGTTTTTGCACAAAAAACCGCTTTTTTGACAATTTCTTTTCCCCGGGTACCAACTGTTGCCTCTCCCGGGGGTTCCTGCGCCGGATCTGTCAGTTGCGCGCAGCTGATAATACCTGCTCCCATAAAGAGACCCAGTAGCCTCACGCCGAACATTTCTTTCATGCACTCCTGATTTCTTTGCGGCAGTTCGTGTGCCGGTTTTTCCAATAACCGGGCTATTGAATACGGACAAATTTCTTATCGGAAATTTTCATAATCGCGGCTTCGGTGTTTGCACCGGTTAAGGGATCGAATGTGACGGTTCCCGACACCCCGACATGGCTTTTTATCGAGCCCAGTTTTCGTGCAACCTCATTTGCATCAGGATCACCGCCGGTTTTTTTCAATGCAATCATCAGCAACTCCGCAGCATCATATCCCATAGCGGCGACGCGATCCGGTTCTGCAGCATATTTTTGCTGATATACCTCCCTGAATCCCTTCCACCGGTTATTATTGGCGTTGATTTCGAAGTTTGTCGAGATAATTGCATCGTTGACATACCGTTTTCCATCAAGAATAGTCTTGTTTGAATGCCATCCGTTCGAACCGAGCATTTGTGTTCTGAGCTTGTGGAAATATGCCTGGGCTGCGACCTTGACAACATCCTCGGATTCGGCGGGAATAAAGAGGCCGCCGATTTCAATGGTCGAGTCGGAGAGATACAGGCTGTCATCGCGCCGTGCGCTCCAGGAATCCATTGTTTCCAGGCCTTTTTCGAGCGCTATCGCCTGCCTTCGGCGCCTGGTCATGACTGTGCGCAAATTAACAAACTGTTCTCTGAAATCATGCGCGCCTTCATCAAAATATTCTTCACCAACAACCTCCGCGCCCAGACGCTGAACTTCACGCTTGAATTTCGCCGACATCAGCCGGCCATATTCGGAGAGCGGCGAAATAATCGCAAATTCCTTTATATTGAGATTCTTGACAGCATAGCGTGCCAGCCGCACTCCGAGGGCACCGAGCGTTACATTCATCTGGAAAATGTTTGATCCAAGTTCTGCAATTCCATCATCAGTAGCGGTCGGCGAAAGCATGACCACATCCCTGTTCATGAGTATCGAGGCCGCTACTACGGCATTCTGGCTGAGTACCGGTCCGATAATCAAAGAAATCCGATGATCGTTAACAAGCTCAACTGTCTTATTGGCGGTTTCGATCATATTTCCTTTCGTGTCGCTGATCACCAGATTGGTCTCGATACCGCTTTGTTGCTCATACCGTCCGAGCCCGATCTGCACGCCCCGGACAATGCTTCTGCCGATTTCCGCATCATAGCCGGACAGCGGTGCCAGAAGCCCGATCTGGACTTTGCCCCGCTTTTGCTTTTTCAGTTTTCCCGAAATATCTTTTACTCTGGAAATATACCGTGACCGGGGGAATCGTTCCCGGAATTGTCCGGCCCGCTGCTGAGCTTTGGCGGTCATGCCTGCGGCCTGTGACTTCAGAATGATAAAATATTCGGCTACTTCAACCACACCCGGGGCCATACCGCGTCGAGCGGCAAGCAGTTCCAATTCCCTGAGAGTAAACACCTTTCCGCACAGCAGCTCAACATTGTCAAGAGCATGCCGCTCGAGTTCTTCGGAAACACCGCTTTTGACTGCGCGCGAAAAGGCGACCGCCGCGTCAGTGTACTCTTCACTTCCGGCCAGCGCCATGCCTTCGGCATAATATATCCGCGGAAGGTATTTCGATTCGGGGAATTTTCGCTTGAAAATATTGATCATCCGGCGGGCCGTGGCATTATCCCCCGTGCGCAAAAGCGACTCCACGAGCAGCGGCACAAGATGTTCCGATGAGGGCTCTTTTCCATGCTTCTTAATGAACGCCCGTATAATCGCGGTCGTCGAATCATAGTTCCCCGCCCGATACGCTGCTCTGGCCCTGCGCAACACAACAGCAGGATCTTCCGACCCGGAAACGGAAAACGAAAAAACAATCAACCAGCATAAAACACTACTCAGCGGTATTCTCATGGCATATCACTCCAGATGGTATTTCCCGAAATCAATAGTATCCGAGGAGGTAATTGTATTTTTGATCTGATTCGGCTCGGTAAAAAATCTGGCCTGACCGCATTTGTCAAAAACCGCCTCCTCGATGAATATCCCGCCGTCACAACGCATGGCCAGAGCAATGGCATCACATGCCCGGCTTTCAATAACTGTCGTTCCGGCCTTTGAGCTGATAAAAAGGCGGGCCATAAAAGCATTTTCAACATAATCAAATATTACCGTTCGTGTCAGCCTTCCGCCAAGTTGCTCGATCGCCAGTTTCACCAGATCAATGGTCAAAGGCTTATCCGAGTCGGCATTAAGTGTTTTTATTGCAATAGCACCTGCTTCAAGATGCCCCACCAGAATCGATAACGTGCGGCGCCCCCCAACTTCAGTCAATATCACCACAGGTGAACTGACCGTGGAATCGAGCGTTAATGAAGTTACTTCTACAGGAACCAACATACAATCGGTATTCACCTGCCACCTCAGGGTATTGATCTATTGAAGTATATAGTACATACCTGGATACAACAAAATCAAAGTTTAATGTATTTGATTGATATTAAATATACTTAATCTGTATCGAACAGGTATAATGCACAGACGTAACTGCAAATATAACGGGGTTATAACGGGGTCGGACCAGGGTTAACTAATTGATTTTTCGAAAATTGAAGCCACCTTAATGTCAATTTTAAGCGCTTAGACCTACATTCCGCACTTAGCCGAAGAAAAAGCATGCATTTTGCGATTGTTGTAATTGCATTAAAAGCAGGCGGTTATATTATTTATACAATTCGTTTTTTTCTTCTAAAAGCCTCCTGAGTGTCT
>WJKA01000092.1 GCA_014729375.1 Chitinivibrionales bacterium | reverse complement strand
TCGGTATCTCAACAATCTTCGTCTGGAGGCCGCTGCACTTCGTCTTGTTGAAACAACTGAAGATATTCAGCAGATTGCGCGTTCATCGGGGTTCGGAAGCCTTCAGCATTTCTCCAATGCCTTTAAGGGGCATTACGGCATGGCGCCCACAAAATATCGTGCAGAAAAAATCGGGTACTAATCCGGCTCAATTCGAGGACGAATGATGGGAACGCTGAAATGTACTCACTGCAGGGCCGTCACTTAAATGAGTTTATTGATTTCAAGCTTTTTATCAAGCCATCAAAAAAAGGTGTCACAAGAAAAAGCTGTTTCGAAAGATTTGAGAACTTTGGCAATTTTCAACGCGATGTAAAATTGTTTTTATATAAGTATAAATACACTTCTTTTGAGGATGCTAAAAAGCATATTAAATTCACCGATGATTTCAGCAAGGTATTCGAAGATTCTCTCAATGCCAGAATCTGGATGTTTACCGAGAACCGGCAGGCGGTCATTGCGCAACAGTGGGCGATACAGCGCGGCATCGCTATCTCAAAGCTGCTCTCCATAATCAGCCTGGAGAACAATCCGGCCTTCTATCACATGTGCATAACCTCGTGTATCCCCGACTGGGACAAGATCGGCTATGTGATGGCGCACGCAGTAATTGGCGACATTCCAATTAAAAAGACCAGCAAGGGATTTATCAGGGCAAATGTCAAGACGATTGAGCGGTTGACGACGAGATAAAATACTTATTCTAATTGTTTCATATGCAGTATCGCGGCAGATTGGACCGTCGTTCTGCATTCGCTCAAAAATGATCATATCCCCATTATCTCATACCTTGTCGCCGGTCCCCGTCCCTTACGAACGATTCTTTGTTGCTTTACCAGTGAGTCAAGTAAAGAAACGGCTGTCGCCTTGCTGATTTTAAGATGGCTGCAAACATCCGAACTCTTTACCACCACCTGATGCTCGAAAAGCTCAAGGATGGCTTTTTCATCCAGAGATTCGGCAACACGGGCCTTTCGTGATGGGAAAAAGGGCATAATGACCTTGAACCAGTTCGGTCCTTCGACAAACGACGGTTCCAATCCAAGCTCTCCAAGCGTATCAATAATCAACCGTATTCCGGTTCCTCGTTTCTCGATAAGCTTGAGCCGCCGTGCAGACAATGCGATTACCTTGTTGCGAATGTAGCTTGTGCCATCGCCTATGGAATCCTGAATAAAGGGCCCGGCAAAATGTCCGGGACTGAAAACCTCCAACCTGTCGGCAAAGCACGCAACTTTAATTGGGCCGGTTATGCTGTACTGGCGATGAAAAACCGCATTGCTGATTGCCTCTCGCACGGCAGTGAGAGGAATCACTGTCTCTGTGTTTTGGTACCGCGCTCTTTTAACAACCGGATTGCGTCCCAGCCATTCTTCGCAATAGGCAAGTGCTGCATCTATTTGGTGCGGGAGAGGACCGGTAATCTCATGCGTTTCAACCGTATCTCTTCCCCTCGTTCCCCTCATTTTGCTGACAATGAGCTGTGCTTCATTAACAACTGCATGTGGTCGGCTGTGGAACATTAGAATTGCCCCTCGGGTTGGAAATAAGGATTGAGTAAATTGGTCGTGGCGAATCAAATCCAGCGAAAGAAGACCTTTTTGAGTTCGCAGCGATGCCGGCAAGGGTGAAAAATCCAGCGCGTCCAAGGAACAGGACGTCATGAGCTGCTCGTCATAGCCGATTCGCGATCTCAACAAGCGCAGCTCTTCCAGTACTTCATCTGACGCTCGTCTTGTATGAGATCCGATTCGAATATAAACGCCTTTGTCGATACCATCGACGCCTATAAAATACGGTTTTTGATTTCCCGGAAAAACCTGAACGACAATACATTCTTTTCCCTGGATCGTTTTCTCATACACCTGCGGGAACAAAGGCGGTTCGATCCGGTCTGCAAGAGATATGGGCAAACGCTCCAGCAAATCATCGACTTGAGATGTCGCTAAACCGACAACATCTCTTTTCTTATCGTCAATGCCGATAACAATTCTTCCGCCATCACCGTTTGCAAAGGCGACGACGGTTTGCGCGATCTTCTTATAATCACGCGCCTCACGCTTATATTCAAGGAATCGTGACTCCCGCTCCATAATATTCCTATCGTTTAAATCGTTTAATCGTTTAGTGAAATTTAAAAGAAAATATATAAATTGTGCAGAAACATTCAAACAATTAAACGTTATTTTCAATCGGAATGCAATAATGCTGATATCCTGATCATATATCCTTCTTGCGGCATGTGCATCCAAGAATAGGCAATGCTGCCCTTATCCAAGGCATTCGATTTCCCTGCACAAGGAATGCTGTTGCCGGCACAGGTAACATTTGTCCTATTTCCGGTAGCTATGTGCTGCAATTTATTACTATAATGCTGCTTGATTAGTTTAAATTCAGATTTATTAAGTAATCATATATTGGAAGTTGTCTCTGGAGCAAAAAAATGGAGTCGTTCTTAAATGCAAAGAAATCAACACAAAAAGCTCAATCGCAATCTGCTGTAGCATATACAGCCTATATTATCCAGCAGCGAATTTATAACGAGCCATGGTTTGATATAACATCAAAAAAAATTCAACGATCTTGAAAATGCCAAACGAGCTTTAGACAGCGAAAAATACAGCCGGATTGATCCTGAATTTGAGCGTTTGTGGCCGCTCCAGCCGGCAGTAGAGACCGCCGATCTTTTCGGGAAACAGCACAGCATTGCGATTAATTGGCGGCGACATGTAGTGCAGCGGTTCAAAATGTTCGAAATCTTCGGTTTTACACATGGCGATCGTGCATCCCCAGGTCGGCATCCAGGCGGCATGACAACAGTAATAGCATCCGTCAATCTGGGTTATGCGCATATCGAACCGCAACGCGGCCCCGAACAGCTTTTCATAACCGTTGAGCGGATAATCGATCGGCTCGGGTTCGATATCGAAATGAATCCCATGGGCGCCGGTCGCTTTGACAAAACAACACGTTCGTTCGCGTGTCTCTGCCCGAAGCAGCAGCAACACTTTTCCATTGTACAGGATCGCTCCCGCATTCATTACCGAGTAGCAGGGAAAGGGCATCTGTTCCGGCACGATAATCGGATTATGTTCACACCGCCGCAACGGAGATTGCATGCGTGCACATGGAACCATGATCAAGCCTTTCATAGCTTTTCAAACAACTTTATCACTCCTAATTTTTCCCGGCTAATTGCCCGGTCTATAATAGAATATGCTCGAGAAATACATAATTCAGGTTGCATTCCATGAAATAATTGGCCATATTATAGATTAGCATACTTGTCTTGATCAGGAGCTGTTGAATGAATGAAAAGCTTTCTCCGGCGGTACGCCGTGCATTGCGTTATGTTCTGGACCTCATAGAATCGGGAGCATTGCAGGACAGCGGACCGGTGCCGATTGTTACTGAGCTTGCACATCAGGCGCAGGTGTCACGGATTACCATGATCAAGGCAGTGGCTATGCTGAAAAGGGAGGGCATCTTTGAAGGGCGGCAGGGCAAGCGTTTTGTGTTCAATGAAAAAAAATACCGCGCGCATCCGGAATTTGCGCTTGCTGCAGGGCGGAGCACCGAGACACGTGAAAAGCCATCACCGTATGGATGGCAGCGGGTATACAAGCGGATGCAGCAGGATATTCTGGCGGGTGTTTTTTCCTCTCGGCGCGTGTTGCCGGGGTTCAAAGAACTGCAGAACCGCTACGGCGTTTCCTACCGCACAGTAAAGAAATCGCTTCATGAGCTGATCGAAAACGGTACTATTACCCTCGACGGCAAAAAGCCGGTCATTGCGCCGATGACCCGTTCGGGATCGGTTGACAAAATATTGCTTATCGGGCATGCCAGCTCTCATAACACGCGCGTGCTTGAATTGACACAGCGTGAAGAGTCGTGCTTGCAGTTAATTGAAGCCGAATGCGCCAGGGCATGCCTTAAACTCGAAATATTCGCGCTGCCCCGCTACGAAGAAGGCATGGAGCCTGCAATCAGCGGTGTGCCGGACGACAAGAGCATCATGGGATATATCGTGTTTGTCAGCAAGGCGCATAAAGCGCAATTCGAAATGCTCAATACCGTTGCCCGCTTCAAAAAACCGGTTGCGATTCTTTATGAACTGGGAGAATGGTCGCTGCCGCGCAATGTTTTAGCAAGCGCACGGGTGAAAATATTTTCCTCGGCATTTTCCGACCGGGTCGGCCGGCAGGCCGCGCAGTATATGCTCGGGTTGGAGCATACGAATATTGCCTATATTTCACCCTATCACCGGGCAGCCTGGTCAATTCACAGATTGCAGGGCTTACAGGACATGTATGCAACAGCAGGGTTCCCTGGAAGGATTATGCCGTGCATCTATGAGGGTTCTACCCGCTGGTGGGACCTGATTTCGGCCAGCAACGATCGCTACCAGGCGCTCTCAATCTGGTCTGCGCTTCAAGCATGGAAAAAACGGTTTCCCGGAGATTTGCACGAATATCTTGACAATGAAGGCATAGACCGTATCACCTTATGCTGCGCAACCGCAGAACTGTATCGATTGTCGACAGAGCTTTGCCGGCAAGCTCTTGCAAACAGGGAAGTGACCGCGTGGGTATGCGCCAATGACACAATTGCCGTCATGGCAAACGATTATTGTGCAAGCCAGGGAATAGCCGTCCCCGAACAAATATCGCTGCTCGGATTTGATAATCAACAAGGCGCCATTCAGCGCCGGATCAGCTCCTATGATTTCAATGTTCGCGCCGCAGCGCACTCAATATTCGATTTTGTCACCCGGCCTAATCTGTTCACCGAGCACAATAAAAAGAAACATATCGAAATCGACGGGTTCATTATTGAGCGACGAAGCACTGCGACGGCCTTAACAGGCGGGCAATGAACACAAACCCTGCTGTTTCCAGAATCTTCTTGCACAGGTGCAACAGGAAGCTCCCCGGAACATTTTCCCCTGGCGCTTTTTTAAGTATCGGCGCAAGTCCACTATTGAAATATACTAGTATGGATTAGTTGCAAAAAACGCAACTATTCAGGGCAATCAAATCGTAACTGATGGATTACATTAATTCCTGATGCTATCAGAGGTTAATGCGCAGTGTGGAAGGGGCGCTACTCTGCAATTCCAGTTGATGCATTAAATTTTTTTCTTAAAAAGAAGGTGCACCATGCGGATAAAAGACAAAACTGAAATACTTGCATTCTTATTGACATGGGCAACTGCAGTCTGTTCCCAGAGCTGGGTCACTACCGCTAACGGCCCCGGGAGCAACGATGAAGGCAGCGGGGCAAGTGCAATCCTGCTGCGGCAGGATATAGATATTTATAATTCTCCGGTGCGCAGCCCCGAGAATAACCGTCTCAGCTATAATCATCCATCCTGCCTTGATGAGACCGACAAGGGGACAATTATTCTATGCTGGAACGGCGGCACCTCCGAAAGCACCCGTGAAAACCGGATCTATTGCACCCGCAGAGTGGCAGGATCATCAACCTGGTCCGATCCGATGATGGTTGAAGACGGCGGACAGATCGACTACGGCACGGTCTACCAGGCTCGCAATGTGCCCGATGCACCGATTATCTGCGGCTACTGGTGGGGCGGCTGCTGCTGGCAGGGATCGTTTCGCTATTCTACCGATGACGGCCTTACCTGGTCAAACCGGATCGAATGTCCCACCAATCCGATCTGGTATCAGGGCCCCATGACCATGGGCATGAATGCGCCGCTTGAGTGGCCCAACGGTGATCTGTGGTTTGCAAGCTATACGTACAAGGCGGGGGACAGGCCAATTAACGGTGAAGCGTGCATTACCAAAGTCCCGCATGACAATTATACCAACGAGGCGGGCAAGACGCCCTGGTCGGGACAGAACATTCAGGGCGGACATGCTGACGGCCACTACATGGGTACCTGGCTGGTGCTTTCGCCCGATTACAACGAACTGATGTATATTGCCCGTACCAATTTCAATCAGGGACCTTATTATGCAGTCAGCACCGACAAGGGGCAGACCTGGACCAATGACTGGCCCAAAGCCGGCGGATTCGGCTCGAACGGGATCAGCGGCGTCAGCCTCGATGTCGACAGGCCCTCGAGTCCTCTGCATGGCTGGCATGTATCAACCGGAGGCCATCATGGCACGTTACGGCTTGCGATTAACGTCCATGTGAGCAATGATCCGCTCAATGCATCCAGTTGGGTGCAGAAGATCCAATTGCGTAAGCAGGAGATAAATAATCAAGACGGTGAAAATGCCGATCCGACTGTTATGCAGTCGCGTGACGGATCAAAAGTGTGCGTACTGTTCACCGGACGGGGCAGTCATCATTTGCGTTACTATGAGATCGATGCGTACAAGCTGACAGGAGTCAGTCCCAATACAACGAAGGCGCGCAGTACCCTTGCGCAGAGCAGCTCTTTGGTGCCGAATGATGGGAACGGTGTACTGTATTCACTGCAGGGCCGTCGCCTGAAAAATCAGCCCGACAAGCATCGGCACATA
>WJKA01000091.1 GCA_014729375.1 Chitinivibrionales bacterium | reverse complement strand
GGAGAGAAATTGTATTTGCTCCGGATACCGGCTACTCCGTCCTCTGGGAACAGTCCCTCGATCATTCGTTTCTTCCCAACTGGAAACTTTCCGGGTCAAGCACCCATCACCGGTTTGTCGCGGAAAACAACAAGGAAGATATCACCACTGTTATCAGAGTAAAAAGCGACATAGCGAAAACAAAGAGCGGATTTTCCACACAACAGGAATACTCGGTCAGTTCCGAAAAAGCATCGGTTTTTATTCAGGTACCCAAATATCGCGGAGAAGGCTTCGGCTCCTATACAATCGACACAACCGGTTCAGGAGACAAGTATGTCCCCGACAAGCTTGGCGAATGGGAAATAGCCGAACGGCAGGTATACGACACCACCAGCGACACACGCGTCCGGAAAACACACCTGCGGGTCGGGTGGTCGCTCAGACCGGACGCAAAAAATACCAGCGGAATCCTGGCCGACCTCCAATGGCGAGGCATGGCCCACTGTGAAGAAAATATCCAGACGAACAACAAACTCTCCAACCGGAGCTGGATTCCCGCGTATGTAACGCTCTCCGGACGCTTTGCCGACTCAATTATCCAGTTTGCCGATCTGTACTACCGGCAGAACATAGACTGGTACCCCGGATTTGCAGAAAATTTTCACGCCAATGTAAACGGTAAACCGTTTATCAAATCGCTGCGGGGGTACCGGGAATCCGGAATGGAATGGGGTGCAGGGGCAGACAGGCGCTTTGCAAAATTCTTTCTTGGCTTTGAAAGCGAGCATATCTGGCTCGACCATACGGCAATCCGCTCGTACGCCACCGACTACTCTTTTTATGATATTGCCGCGGAGTTGACCGAAAAATACAAGCTGCTGAAAGATGTTGATATCTTTGTAAAGGAAACGGTCGGACGAACCGCAAAGAAATCCTCGCTGCCGTCCGGCCCCGAAGGGACATATTTCAGCATCACGCCCGGTATTTCATGGCATCCGTTCAACAAGGGGTGGGCCGAGGCGTCATATACATTCTCACGTGTAAACGCGACCGGCGACCTCGATTACCGGATGGCACGCGGTTTCACAAGCGGAACTACACACCGTGCCGAGATTTTTATCGATATCCGGGTAGGCGAGCATTTCAGCGTGGGCGGTTCCTACAGGGGAGAATCAATTCGCGGGCCCGATGAGGATTCTTTCGGCAAAACGATCCATGCGTTGACAACAGAAATAAAAGCATTTCTGTAACAACAGATCAGGATACCGTTACCTGCAAACCGTCTTCATTGAGCGAGAAATCGACGATGCGGGCTTTTTCATTCTCGAACGTATTGCAGAGCATTTCCCGAAGCGACTCGGCCTGCGCGGTATTCTCCGAAGCAAAAAGAGCGTAGCCGCCACCACCCGCGCCGAGCAACTTTGCTCCCCGACAATACGGCGATGCGGCACGAAGCAGCCGGTTTACCGCTCTGTTTGTCGTGCCCTGATGGATCAGCAGGTTCGATTGCCAGGACTTGTTGAGTATCTCCGAAATTCCGGAAAGGCTCCGCAAACCAAGCGCCTCACGAGCCATCACCGCAAGCTCACGCACATAATTGAGCGTAAAAAGGTACGACTGATGATTGCTGTTGACCTGCGCAACTACCTCCTGAAGGATATTTTTTGCAAGCCGCGTAATCCCGGTGTAAAACAGTGTAAAACAGCCATGGGTCTGCGGACAGGTGAACAGCCAGGGATCAAGCCGGTGAATAACCGGATCGGGTTTTAGTCCCGGCTTGCATTCGATATACTTTGCCCCCCCCGCAACACCGCCGATCTGGTCCTGCCATCCTCCACCGGTAGTCAGCATCTGCTCCATTTGAAGTACCTGCAAAAACAACTCCTCATGAGAATACGTCAATCCGAAAAAACGGTGCAGTGCTGCAAGTATGGTTGCACCCAGTATTGAAGAGGTCCCCAGACCGGAGCCTTTGGGCACCGCGCACAGCAGCGTTATTTCAATACCGCAGCCGAGTTTTTTCAGACACGCGGCAAGTGATTGACTGCCGCTTTTCCGGGGCGTCAAGCCCAACAGCACCAGTGCAGCCCGGGGAAGGCCGAACGGCGATGATGGATCGCGGTAATCGACCAGCTTTGAAAACGCAGTTATCGTTTCGGTCACTCCCAGATCGATCGAGTGAATACGGATTTCATAGCTGTCCATGCGCCTGCAGAATACCTGAATCGGCGGCTGACCATTCAGATTCACGGCACAATTTGTGACCTGACCCCCGTGCCGCAGCGTATACGGCGGCGTGTCGGACCACCCGCCGGCCAGGTCAAGACGTACCGGGCACCGCGCCCAGACAATCTGATCGTGTTTCACCGACGGCCTGAGTTTCGCACTACCCGTTTCTGCAATACCGGTTCCAAATGAAATTATTACCCGGGGTAGCCTGTATTCCGGCGCCACCGCTGAAAGCAGCGCTGAACGATACGGCCGCAAAAGAACATCATCGGTTTTCTTTGCAGCGGCGGCAAGTTTTTTTCGCAGTTTTTTGTCGCGGGCAATTATCTTGAAATCCGTTGCACAGATATTCCGCCAGCCGATGCCCTGATACAACCGCCTGCAGAGAAGTTCTTTGCGCGCGGCAACACGGGCAGTTTCCCGTTCGTATACATCAGTCGAATCGTTTATTTCCCTGATCGACAGACGTTGTGCCGACCTGAATTCGTCAGCCCACTCTTCGTCAAACGGCCGTTGCCAGTATCCTGCAATAAAACGCACAGGTGCACCTGCAAAAAACAAGCGCGCGTCAAAAAGATCGTAACCGGAAGTATTGTTCCAGATATCACCCGCATCAAGGCCGTGTATTTTCAGCCATCTGTCCATGTGCATTCCGCAGAAAACAATTTCGGCCGGATTATCCCGTGGCTTGAACGTGTCCTTCACCGAATACACAAGCGTGATATCTCCATTTTTTCCGGTCCGCCGCCGGTCGATACAGATGCCCTCGGGAATGACAATGCCGGTGTTCCATTGGCACAGGCCGGAAATAACATTGCCGCCTTCCATTCCGGAAAGCGCGCACTCCCTGACCGACTCGGCAAATATCGTCTTGCGCCGGGCAACAGGCACCTGAAAATCAATGCTGTTGAACAACACAAGCTCAGGCGTGCATACCGGCTGCACTTCCTCGTTCTCCTGAGTATAAAACGGTACAATGCCCTTGTTGTAAAGCTCCAGGCTCGATCGCGGGTATTCCGCCAGCGTTCCGAAATGGAGAAACGTTGTATTTTTTGTTAAAATCCCCCGGAGTACGTAGGGATGAAATGTTTTGTACAAAGCGCGCAGCGTTTTTTTATTAAGCGAGGTCTGCTGTGCGGTTTTCTTCACAAAATCTTCAAAGGAAATTCCCGCAAGGCACGCAGTCATGATTTCAACATAGAGGTCGAACCTGAGTCCGGCATTTCGGACCTGCTTCAGAACCGTTTCGGGCGCGCCGGCTTTTTGACCGGCGAAATCGACAAACGCCTCCGCTACCGCCGGCCCCATCGATACAATCCCGATGTCAAGTGCACACTGATCGGTGCCTTCAAGAAGAGCTTCGCGTTTTAAAAGGTCAACCGAAGCCTTCTGATAAAAATCCACCACGTTCTCTTTATTGGCATCAAACCCGAAAACGCCATGGTTCGTCGCCTGCTCAAGCGACGCGGATTTTGCAAAGCCGCATATCCCCCCTCGATCATCGGGGATAAACGCCGTATCACAATCGATAATCGCATCGCCCGAAATGACAACAACCTCTCCGCTTTTCCAGGGATACCGCAGAAAAAGCGACAACTGAAGATCGAGGACTACCGGCGGGACAATACTGCTGGTGGCAACAGGAACAGGAGCGAATATTTTACCTTCGGGAATATAGCACGGGAGGCGCCTGCTCTCTCCGCCGGCATGGATTATCAGAATGCGACAGTTGCTGAAAAAATCACCGGACGGACCAGCCGAATAATCCTGAAGAACTTGACAGAGCGCCAAAAGCGTTCCGCCGCCGCTTCCCACACGCCCGGAATCCGGATCGTGATATACCCGGAAATCTATTTCTTTCGGGTAAAGACCATGCTCGATCCGGCGCCCGATCAATTTCCGGAACACGCCCGCCTGAAAAGAATTCGATGCAGTAACTATGCAAATATCAAAAAGATTCATTTGACCTTCCAAGTACCTCTTTAATATCATACAATATGCCGCCTTTTTTCAGCAGTTTCTTAAGATTTTTCGTTCTTAGCCGGACAAACGGGAGGTGCTTGACAGCAAAAACAAGACCGTCATACATGCCGGTCCGGGGTTTTCTGATCAGCCGGATCCCATACTCATCAAACACCTCACCGGCATCCGCAACCGGGTCCCAGACATCAACCTTGATCCCGAAAAATTTCAACTCGTTGATTATATCGATAACTTTTGAGTTGCGGATATCCGGAACATTTTCTTTGAACGTAATCCCGCACATCAATACGCGGCACCCTTTGACCACACGCTTTTTATCAATCAGCTTTTTCACCAGTTCCCGGGCGAAATACCTGCCCATGGCATCATTTATCCGTCGACCCGCGTTGATTATCTGCGGGTGATGCCCCACCTCTTCGGCCTTGTACGCAAGATAATACGGATCAACACCGATGCAGTGCCCCCCCACCAGGCCCGGTTCGAACCGGAGAAAATTCCATTTCGTCCCTGCCGCCTCAAGCACCGACCTGGTCGAAATGCCCATCTTGTCAAAAAGTATTCGCAACTCGTTCATCAAGGCAATGTTGATATCGCGCTGCGTGTTTTCAATCACCTTGGCTGCTTCGGCAACTTTAATCGATTGGGCCTTGTACACACCGGCCGTCACCGCTGTCCCGTATACTTCGGCAAGCAATGACAGTGTCTCTTTCGTGTCGCCGGCTACAACTTTCGTAATGGTTGAAAAAGTATGCACCTTGTCTCCAGGATTGATCCGCTCGGGCGAATAGCCGACAAAAAATCCCTTTTTCCATTTCATCCCCGAACTCTTCTCAAGAACCGGCACACAAATATCCTCTGTCACTCCAGGATATACGGTAGACTCGTACACAACCACCGCTCCCTTTTTCAGGTTTTTTCCCACTGTCTGCGAAGCCGATATAACCGGCGCCAAATCCGGGGTCTTGTGATCGTCAATAGGCGTGGGAACTGCGATAATTACAATGTCTGCCTTTTTTATTGTTTGCGGATTTGCTGATACGCTCAATGAACTTTGCCGTAAATCGGAAGAGTCGACTTCACCATTGGGATCATCACCCCCCTGCAAAATTTTCACTCGACGCGTGTTGATATCAAGTCCGGTTACCTGAAAATATTTTGCCAGCTCAACTGCCAAGGGAAGACCGACATAACCGAGACCAACAACCGTAATTGATACAGATTCCATGTACGCTCCCAGAATACGATTAAAGTACCGTTCCGCTCATGAATATATTCATGAATGGATAATATAAAAAATGGAGGAGAACTAAAACCGGTTCGCAGCCGGGTTTTCCCCGACAAAAATAAACAGGCGTATCGCAGCGACAGGATACGTCCAGTCGCTGCGTTGTATGTATGTCCATATTTCCAGTTACATTGTTACGGCCTGATAATCCGGTGGGTTGATAGTACGCCGTTTTTTGCTGTAATGCGAATGAGCGAAACGCCCTGCGTGTGGAGGTCGTTCAAGACAGGCATGGTTCCCTTTGTCAAATCAATGGCCCGGACCATCCTGCCGTTGAGGGTATAGATTGACAACGATACAGCATCCCCTGGTGTGCCGGAAAGGATATCGGACAAGCTCACATAACCGTTCCCATTCCGGAAAAACTTGTTTTTTATGCTCACATTCGGTCGCCCGAGCCAGGTTGTGTCTTCAGCAAAACCGGCTGTTTTTTCTACAAACAGTGACGGGAATACCATATTTGTTGTCGATCCACGGCCGGTATCTCTGGTGGAAACAAGCCGCAAATACAGCGAATCTTTCAGGTTAATGGCTACTATCTGCTCTGCATTATTGGTATGCTCCCACATGATACCTGTCTCAGGGGCAAAAAGCCGGTCCATTTCCTCGTTAGCTGCTGCAAAATAGGGATGATTTGACCATTCAGGGAAATTCCATTGTTTTCCAACAACCTCTCCTTCACCAACCTTATCCGCCGGATCAGTGACAACTTCCTCGCCGGGTACGTCATAAAATCGTGTAATGTCAAGGTCATCGGTGGCGCGTCCAAGAAATATACGCGTATGAACACCCCACGCGCTGCCAGTCTCAGGATGATATGCATCGTTAAGCGCTATCGATCCTGAACCGAAATCAAGATACATCAGACAATCAGTATATACGCTGCTCGACGACATTGATGGATTGCAGGTCTGCAGGTTGATAAGCGTGTCTTCATCGGTACTGTTTTTCTTGCAATTCAGAGCATGGAAAAGCGTCTGCTGAGGAGGGGCCTCGTCTATTTTCAGAACAAAGGAATTTTTGGAATTTTCGGCAGTACCAAGATAATCTTCAGCGTACGATATGCCGCCCAGATAGCTTCCACCGGCATAAATATCGCGTTCCTGTCCCGGTTGTCCATTTACAATTTCCCGCGCAACGACCTTGCCACATCCGTCCCAGATAAAATCTTTGCCCTGCAGCGGCTCAGCACATGTTGCAAATAGTACCTCAAGCGGATCGATTGAATGAGGCACAAACCTCGGCACATATCCGGAACCCTGCTCCGAAACCATCACCGGTTCAGCACTTTCACTCATCGCAACAATCCAGGCAGTGCTTGAACCACTTGTAGCAGCGTCCGAGGTGGTCCCGGTTGCATATGCAATATATTCACCATCCGGCGAGATAACCGGAATTGCCGCATCACTGACAGCATCAATCTGATGCACCGCTGGATTTGTCTCGGAAAAATCAACATAATAAAGAGACCCGGTATTAATAAAAGCGACTTTCACATTCCGGGTGCCACAGAAATCCTCGACATCACGTGCATCCACTAACCGAACGTCAAGATCGGAACAAAACGATGCTGTAGACAAAACAACGAACGCAAAGAATACCGATACTGCAATTAACCTTCGAAAAACCATGCATTACTCCAATCAAAAAAATTATTTATATCCAGTGCTTACTGCGCAACAAAAATCCTGCATTCTCTATTATTATAAGGAATAAAATATATTCCTGTCGGATATTTTTCTGCAGTGGAAAACGCTTTTTTATCCAGCGATATCACCCTCCCCCTGAGATCATAAACCGCTGCATTTTTGCGCGGCACCAAACGGCTGCCTCCATGCATGGAGAATTTCTCCCTTGTTCTCCCGGCGCCTGCTATGGTGGCGGTTGAATCCGTTGGAAGCGGCTCGACATCGGTACGAAACGGATATGCCTGTAAACCGCTGCTGTTGCATAACGTCGCGCACTCAAGGATTCGCCCGGTCCACCCATACCGGACGGCTTTCGGGTCAGCGATATTGTCATTCCACACCAGCACATCAGGGCCGTCGATCTGCGCCTGAGCATATACAAAGGTCGAATCGGTTTCGGAATTTATGCAAAACCCTTTTACTTCACTACCTTCAGCATACAGGCCGTTTGCAGTATTTCCTCGATATTTGATTCGGACTCTGTTTCCCTGTTCAATAGAATAGGAGTCATACAACGGAGGCTCTGAAATGATATTTTGGCCGAATATTTTTTCGAAGATAGTATTGGCAACCCTTTCTGCCCGCTCCTCTTTCCGCCCCGGGTGAGAACCGCCGCCAAGACCGAGCGCAGAAGCCATGTATACATTGGGAATTGCTACAGACAACAGGAACGCTTCATACATAAGCGCGCCGCGATGGGGATAATGAACATCAGCATAGGGCAGCGTATCGCCTTCCCAGGGAGGATCAGGACAGTACCAGGGCTGACTTTCCCAGCCGCCGCCGTTCGGCTCGGTAATACCGATAAACGGAAGCACTCCCTGATTCGCAACCCGTCGCCAGGCAGAAATCAATGCCGGATACCGGTAGCGATATTCATTATGCTGATATTCGCTCATTTCATTTTCGCCCTGCCACCAGACAATCGCCCGCATCGTGTAGGGAAGTACCGTTTCGACATTGCTGTAAAGTCCCCCGTCCTGCGACCATGAATTCGGCCCCGGTGGATTGTCAATGCCCTCGGGAAGCCCGGTATCCAGCCGCCATTGCCAGAAATCCATCAAGGCATTCTCGTAAAGCATGGTTTCATCAAGCGCAGGAAGAAACGGCGGCAACGATTTTGCCGAAACGCCCCTGTCAATCACGCCGACAGGCACATTTAATTCCTCATGAAGCTTTTTTGCCACATAAAACAGCAGCGCGGAAAACGCCATCGCATTATCCGGCGTGCACACATGCCATTTTTTGTCTCGTAATGTTTCATATCCGTTGCTTGCAGGACTCCCCGTTGATGGTACCCAGGGCCTCCATGAATGCTGTGAAAGCCGGATCCGGGGATAATTCGCCGCCTGGGCAGCCTGTGAATACGTGCTTGCAAGGTCCTGATGTCCCATGTACACCACCATATTCGACTGCCCGCCACCGAAAATAACCTCGCCAACCATGACATCACTGAAAGTCAATGTGTTATTCCCCTCAACCGTCATCTCGTACGGTCCGCCCGCACTCATGGCATCGAGCATGACTTCCCATTCTCCATTGCTTGCTGTTGAAGACCCTGTGTTGCCGTTTATCGAGACAGTGACCTGTTCGCCGTTTGCAGCCGCCCCCCACACCCGCACCGGCTTTTCCCGCTGAAGGACCATATGGTCGCAAAAAAGCTCGGATCCCATGGTAATATCAGCATAAATTCCTGCAAAAAACGCCAACACAAACATACAACCCCTTGTTGCTGATTTCATAGCCTCCCTTTCATCTTAAGCGATTAACAATGACCAAAAGCCCATTTTCTGGGTACTCCCCCCACTTTTGTAATAATATAAATGAAATTTACGCAATGTGGCGAAATTTCCGCATATTCATGAACAAATCGAGCAAAATGATATTAACAGGCATAAAAAAGCAGCCCTGAAAGCGTGAAAATATGCCGGCCCGGACAATTGCAGCGAAAGGAGCTACTTTCCTGGAGGGGACGTCACAATCACATTAGCCTCTTCAATTTTATTCAGCGAAACAATATCATCATAGATTTCTTTCATTTCCTGCGGCTCAAGCTCGTGCTTTTTGATATCGATCAAGCGGGAAAAAGACATCTCCAGGGATGATTCATTTGTCGTGCAGGTCAGTGAAAAAAGATCGTTTTCGCATTCCCGGCAGGGAAACGAGCACTCGACTGTACTGCCGGGCGGTTTGAGAATCCGTACCGACTCCGTGCTCATGCTTTCGTGGCTGCTGTAAAAAGGCGAGCTTCTGCTGGTATCATACGAGGCGAAATAGCTGCGAAACAGGTGCGACATGCCGATCCTTTTCTGCCCCTTGCGCGATATTGACTGCATGGGATTGTCAAAGGTAATATTTGCAAAAAACCCCTCGCCGCGCTTGTCCAGGTCCACAAGATCAAACTCTATCAACCTGTTCGAGGTGCCGAAATTTGCAAGCGTTTTCTGAAACGCCTCCTTGATCTTGTCGGGCTGCAGCGGAAGAAGCAGGGTACGCATGTAATAGGCACTGTAGCCTTTGAATCCGATCTCAAGCGTGTGGTGGGGCGGCTCTTTTGCCAGATCAATAATAAATGAGTAATTGAAATACGACTTTCTCGATACCGGCCCGGGGAGGAGGCGCGGCTTGTTCGTTTCCAGCGACAAGCATTTCAAGTCAAAAAATTCAAGCGGATATTCGCCCAGCGTTCCTCCCTGACGAAAAGGAAATGCGACAAATTCGGCCTCATCGATCGTTACCGTGACCAGCGGCACCGCCAGCACCGAAGGCGTTACAAAATGCTCGTCAAATCCGCCATACTCCCGCGACCGCGTGATTACTACATCGGTTTCCAGACCCAGGTGCTCATACATTTCCCTCATGACCACGGCCAGCTCCCACACATTCCCCTTGCCTTTGGCAAGGACTTCGTCCGGATCGATCGATTCAAGACCGCTCCATTCATAGGAAATATTTTCCTGCGCCCACGCAAGTACTGCATCGGCTTTTTCATACATAAACGCATTCTTTTCCGCTATAGAATCAACTACCTCTCTCAGTGCGCGTGTCGAATTGAAATAGCTTTTCCCGAGAACATGGTCTTCATACCCGTCAGTCAAATCCGTCCAGTCGCTGATAACCGGCCGTTCGAATGCATACCGCAACGCGGCCGACATCCGCGGCTCGGTAACATCATACGGCGCCTGATAATCGATCCGCGCCCGCGGAAGAATATCATCGACAGTCCAGATATGCCAGGTGTGTTCGCCGGTTTCCGCAGGCCGGATTTTTCCTTTCTGCAAGCCGCCGTAGCACTTGAAATCATATTCGAACTTGTCAAGGTGCGAAAAGGTGAACCGTCCGGTTTCAACCGGTATATCACAGGAAAACCAGTGCTCGAAAAACGGTATGGCCGCATTGCTCTCGAACTCGATATAAATACACAAAAGACTCCCAACCGAGACAGTGGGAAATACGACTATACCGCTTTTCATGTACTCATCCCTGATTTTTGAGCTGTTCAGCGGGCGTTTTCTGCCCGATGAATCAAAAAGCGCACAGTGAAACTCCTCGATGTCCCATCCATACCGCCGCACCGGCACCGAAGCATACTGCGTGCCCTCAGTGGTCAGTATCCGCAACTGCTTATTAACAATGTACCTGTTGACCGGCCCCGATACGTATCCCGCAGCATCAAAATATGATGCCTCCACAAAGAGCTCATCGATACGATAATACGCGCCGTATTTTTTCCACTCCGCCCGGTCATCGTCAATACGCTCCATGTCAAGCAGCAGCCGGGGTTCGGAAAACGGCGCACAGGCAAAAAGAGCAGCCACTCCCGCAATAACCGCAAAAAGCCAAAAACGGATTATTTGAAAGATTACTGATTTTTCCATACCGTCCCTTTGATAAACGCTGCTTTGGAAACTGCAAAATCAATCAGCATTTCCCGCTGTTCAGGCGGAACAACAATCGGATTGCCGGTGTATTCCCTGACTATCGTCTGGCCCTCCTGCTTCCATGTTCCTCCGGCAACAGGGCCCTGCAGGTCCACCGTCTCTGTATCGGTAAATCCACCGGGCAGGTGCCAGCAGTCCTGCTGGCTGTATTTGCGGTAGTACCGCGGCCCTTCATTTTCCAGCGTGGTAAAACGGATATCCCCGCCGTACAACGACGGCGCATCAAGAAGGAACCCCCCCTTGTCCAGGGCCAGATAATTCTGCCCGAAACCGGCCTTATACGCCAACTGTATGCTGTCTGCCGACAACTGTTCAATTGACAGTGAAAAGAGCCTTATTTTCAGCATTTCCAGAAGATACTCCTGAAAAAACGGAAAGCGCTCCTCGGCGGTAATCGTGTTGACCAGCGGGTAAACAAGCTGCGCGGCCCTGCCTTTCATGCAGATCGTGCCTTTCATACCCCATGAACCATCCGGCGAAATGCGGTATATCGAGTTATCGGTAGTAATTGAATTAACAAAACGGTCGTCTTCAGGAACCGTGGTCAGCACACTCCCCCCGGGCCTGATACAGAACACCTTCTGGCCCGCGCAGTGGAACCAGGTCCAGCGGGGGTTGCCGTGACGGATTGTCGGGTCCAGAAATTGCAGCGTACCATCCCCGGTCTCATAATACACGATAACATGGTTAAAGGCCCCGAGCGTCGGAATGTCGTTGCGGACCTGCATTTCCCCCAGGGTCGACACCAGCGCGAGATTGAGCCTAACACCTTTACGCGCGCACAAGGCCCTGAGCAGCGACGACATCTCTTTACAGTCACCATACCCCCGCGAAAGAATCGTGTCAGCGGTCCGGGGAATATACGCATGGACTTCCCTCAGATCAGCATGATACCTGATACGTTTCCGCACCTTGAGAAACGCCTGAATAATTACCGAATCAGGGTCCGTTGCCCGGATTGTGCCAGCCAGACTGTCGATTTCCGGTGAAGACGCCGATGCATACTCGACCAGCGAATGATAATAATCGCCCATCTCCTTCCACGAAAAAGAGCGGGTACCGCTCGGTGGAAACGAAAAATGAACTGCTGCATACCAGTCCTCAGGATTTTTCAACTGATTCTGCTCGCTGATCTCTTCAAGCTTTGTCCCGGTCGCCATAAAAATTGTTCGCATTTCTTTCTGTATCGTATTCGTATCGATTGCCAGGTTTTCTCTATTATGAAATCTGCACTTGATCTTACAGTCAGCAGGAATTGAAACAGAAACCGTGCGCGTCATTGCAGGACTTGCCTGACGGATTTGCACCAGCGTGAGGAACTCCGGGCGGGTGTACTCCCGTCGCACCTCCCGCCGGATAATCATGCCTTCTTCATAGCGCGGAAGCGCCAGCCTCTGGACCCGGCAGTTTGATGAATACACATTATCGTGAAAATAGCGAAACCGCTCGATATCAGAAGAACTGCTTGTCCACTGGTCGCCGTCGGGATAAAAAGCAGCGACATCCAGTGACGGCACTTTTTCGATGGATTCATAATCGTAGAAAAGAAGCTCCTGGAGCACCGCGGGATTGCGCTTGTTGACATAATACCACCGGCACTCCCTGGTCACCACGGTATTTGCATCCTCGCCCGGCCTGAATTCGATCGAAACCGTGTCACCCAGGATTATAACCGGCTCATCCGCCCATTTATCCGGGATTGATTGCCGTGCAACAGTGATTGATTCGGTACAGGAGATGTGCGACGAGGGAATGCACTGCAGGCAAAGGCTGGAGAGTGCAAGGAATATAAAAAGATACGGTCGTTGAATCACCGCAGCGAAATCCTGCAATATAACATGATTACTGTTTCCCCGTTAATAAAAATACGCGACAAAACGCTGCTATTCGAAATATAATAAAAGCATCACCCGCTGATAAATGTCAATCAAGATTACTATGGATTTTTGCACGGTGTGAAAGCAGTACTGTGCTGCCGGAGGCGGATTATTCCCTGATGCTGAATATCCCGTCCGAGGCATCCATGGTATACAGCCGTCCGTTGCAGGTGTTCGGCTGGTAATCGCCCCAGACCTGTGCCACGCACTGCTCGTTGATCATTGAGAACGGCTCGCCGTTTTCACCGGGAAGGGTCGGTGTTACTACCCACTTGTATGTGCCGACATTTCCCGTATAGATACCGGCGGAATCATCCCTGAATCCTGTTGCATTGAACGACGGCGCATCGTAGGAACCCGAATAGAGGGAAAGCAGCAAGCGTACGCCTTTGTCAACTCCGCGCTCTTTATCGATTGCCCAGGTAATCGTCATGGTATCGCCGACATGATACACCTCTCCGCCGTTCGGACGGAGCACCCGGATACGGACACAGGTATCGACATCCGCATAAACAATATCGATCGCAACCGATTTGTTCGAGCGCGCAGTGCCGTCATCGGCAACAAAGTTGAGATCGAATGTTCCCGTATCCGAGGAGGTTGTCTGCCATTCGAATGCGCCGCCATTGAGTGTTGCGCCCGATGGTCCCTGGTCAAGGCTCAGCGAAACATTGTCGCCGTCAGGATCGGTGGCCTTAACCCGAAACGAAATCATCTCGTTCGCATAGTAGCGGTCGTAAATGCCTTCGGTTTCAATAGCCGGAACCGCATTTGATGAATCACCGGGATTTTTGCAGAAGAAAAACAATGCGGTACAAAGGAGCGCGGGCAGAGCGAGTTTTTGATTCATTTCATTTCCAATCCTGGTAAATGACATCCCGCAGCAATCCCCGCCCTTATTAGCAAAATATAGCATTACTCAATAATTTGTCAGCGTATATACCTTCGTAACCTTGTCCATCACGACAACAGCAAAATGCACTCCCGAACCGATTGTATTCCGCCCGATCACGGCCTCATTGCCGAATCCATTGACATGAGAGACAAGCCTCCCGCAGGCAGTATACAGTTTCGCCGAATAGCGACCGTGATATGGAAGTGCTATGATCCACGTTTTGTCCGATCCGGCAGCGACGCGGCCAAAACGGTGACTCTCGCGCATGCGAACCGGAATGGTTATCGGAATCTCATCGGTTTCGGTATCGGTGCCTTCGATATGATAAGAATCCCTGTTGAGAATGTCTTCCTCGTACCCGGGATAAATATCTTCTACGGGCCCGCTGATCCAGAGCGCGCCGTGCCATACTTTCAGGATATCGCCATCGGGATTATAGGTCGTATCCTTTTTGCATGGATGGTTTGTCAACAGAACCGATTGCTCCCGTTCGAGATTCATGGAGACAATATTCCCCCCGCCCTCCATGTACCGTCCCATGCCGCCCCATCCAAGGGTCATGCAGGACCACTTCTCGGAATTTACCGCCCAGTCCGAGAGCGTATGTAATTGACAGCCGACATATTCCACAGGCTTCCATGACGCACACTCACCGGTGTTCTGGTCGATATCACAGCACGAGTATGTTGATTTGTCAACCGCCCATTCGTTCCAGGCCCATTTGTTGAAATCGGCATACCTCGATGCCTCACCGGTGACCGTGTCAATTTCGGTAAACCGGACATTTTCATGGATATTTGAATTGTTATAATAAATAAACCGCCCGCTGATTGAAACGCTCTGCCCGCACCCGTCGCCGAAAATCTGATTACCGCCACTGTTCCAACTGCTGCAGTCATAGCTCAGATCGACCGGCCCGGCATTGAGCGCCAGCAGACTGTCGGCATCAGGCACTTCATGTAATCCGATCCTGCAGTGCGATGTAGCCATCCATCGAGTATTTCCCGAAATATGCCAGATATGGGTCCCGGGAAAGGTAAGAACATTCTGGACTTCGCCGGTATGCACATTCACCCGGGACACCCTGGTTGCCCCGAGACGAACGCCGGAGTAATCGAAGTCATCGCTGTACCAGATCCAGTCCCCCCGGGGCCAGTAAATAAGCATCGAATAAATCTCGCCATGGGTATTATCATCATGATAATCAACCGTCACAAGTTCCTTCACCATTTTCGTTTTCCCGCGGATCCGGGTCACGCAGATTGTCCATGAATTGCCGTCGCCGCGGAGATATGCGCAATGCGTGCCGTGCGAATTGATTGCGGGATCGCGCACCCCAAGACTTCTCGATGATGTCGCAATTATGCACGAATCCTGCCACACATTATCCTGAATAAAATGGGCATCAACCCAGTACAGACCCTTCTCCGAGCAGACAAAATCAGATACGGCAATCCCCGACAGACCAAAGCCGCTTAGAAAGCATCCTGAAAAAAGCAATGCTGCAAAACATAAACGCATAAACTCCCCCTGATGGAACAAAACAAATACAATGGTCCCGGCATTGCTGCAGAGACCGGTCAAAAGTCCGGGTCCTTTTCGCTGGCTTCATCTGATGATGCGCATTTAAACCGAACACATGAACTTCTGTTGCCCTGTTGCTGAAGCACGCGCATCATCCTAAATTCCGCAGTTGAATCGTGGCAATCTGTATAAGCTCTTGCGCCATCTATCCTTGCAAAAATCCTCAATGTGCCTCCCCGGGTACACCTGCCTGCCTCTGCCCTTAGCCGGGCTACGGCGATGGCGGGCGGTTTTCGCACGGCTATCTGACGCAATATCTTACGC